>JARKQO010000024.1 GCA_029974855.1 Eubacteriales bacterium | reverse complement strand
TTATTCCTTCACGCCGCCCACGGCGATGCCCTGAATGATGTATTTGCTCAGGGCAAAGTACACGATGATCAGCGGCAGGGCCGTCATGGCCAGGCCCAGATAAATGGAGCCGTATTCCGTGCGGTAGATGTCGCCCCGCAGCTCCTTCACCATCATGGGCAGCGTGCGCATGTCGGGGTTGGACAGCAGCATCAAGGGGGTCAGGTAGTTGTTCCAGGAGGCGATCACCGCCATGATGCCCATGGTGGCCAGGGCGGGCATCATGATGGGCATGACGATGCGGTTGTAGGTGTAGAACTCCCCGGAGCCGTCGATGCGGGAGGCTTCCACCAAGGAAATCTGGAAGTTGGCCGCCAGGTATTGCTTCATGAAGAACACCGTGCTGGGGGCGGCAATGGCGGGAATGATCAGCGGGAGAAAGTTGTTGGTGAGGTTCATGCGGTACATGGACATGTAAAAGCCCGTGGCCGTCACCTGGGTGGGGATCATGATGATCGCCAGGATGAACTTGTACAGGCTTTTGCTCCCCTTGAACTGGTACACCGTCAGGCCGTAGGCGGTCAGGGAGGAGAAGTACACGCTGAGGAGGGTGGAGCCAAAGGCGATGATGGCGCTGTTGCGGAAGCCCACCAGCACGTCGAAGTTCTTGCTGGTCAAAATCCGCAGGTTGTTTTCAAAGAAGGTGCTGGGCAGCAGCGACATGCCTTGCTGGATTTGATAGGTGGACCGGGTGGCGTTCACGATCATGGTCCAGAAGGGCAAAAGGCTCAGCAAGCTGAGGAATGTCAGCAGCACGTACAGCATGGTGCGCTTGGTGCGGTGCATGGTCCGGATGTTGACGGCCAGGGCCAAAATGGGCGCCCCCAAAAGCACATACTGCACCCAGGTCAGCTTTGCGTCGCTGTAGGGCGCTTTGATGGGGAATGCCTTTAGGATCAGGACGCAATAGGCCATCATGAGAATGGCGGCCAGGTGGACGCAGCTGGAGAAGGTGAAGTACTTGCTCACATCCTTGGTGCCGCCCAGAAGGAACAGCGCAAGGGACGCCAGCAGCAAAGCCGCGGTGACATAGACCAGCGTCACATATTGCTGTGGGTTGGGCTGGTACACCCGGGACGTGTTGATGCGGGCCTGATCAAATTCCAAAACACCGGGCAGGCTGGGCCGGGGAAGCATGGCGTAGGTTTCGCCGCCCTCGCCCTGCTGCTGCGCCGCCTGCTCGGCCTCGATCAGCAGCTCATCCAGCTTGGCCTGCTCCTTGTCGATTTTCGCCTGCTGCTTGGTGATCTTTTCCGTATCGTTGCTCTTCACATAGCGGTCCATGGCCCGCCGCAGGTCCACCAGCTTTTCCTTGCTTTTTTCAACCTCGGCGCTGGAGGCGGCGGTAAAGGATTGCTCAAAGGTGGCCAGGGGCAAAAACATCGCCGCCAAAGTGGCAAGGATCAAAATCACAAAGAGGATTTGGGTATGTCTTTTCATTTTGCGTCCCTCCTGAGGGATTTTGTGCGATCCCTGTCGTTCATCAGCAGGAACAGGACCGCGCTGGCAATGACGATGAACGCGAACAGAATCACCGACGCGGCGCTGGCGTTATTGAAGTTGCGGGAACCGGTAAAGGCCTGGTTATAGATAAAGCGGGCCACGGTATTGGTGGTGCTGTTGGGATTGCCCTGAGTGAGCAAGTGGGGGATGTCGAACATCTGCAAGCCGCCGATCATGCTGGTGACCAAGGTGTAGAGCAAGATGGGCTTGATCAGCGGCATGGTGATCTTCCAAAAGAGGTTCCGGCTGGTACAGCCATCCACCAGGCCCGCCTCAAACAGCGCCGGATCGATGCCCAGGATCCCGGCGATCAGGATGATCATCGTATTGCCATACCACATCCAGAATTGGATGAAGCTGATGATGCCGCGGCTTGCGGCCACATCCCGCAGGAATTCAAAGGGCAAGCTCAAAATGCCGGTCTGCTGCAGCAGCGTATTGACCGGAGCCACAGGGTAGCCGAACAGCGACAGGAATAAAATGGCGATGGTGGCCGCCGTGATGATATTGGGCATGAAGATGATGACTTTGAAGCCGCCCTGAAAGCGCAGGCGCATGCGGCCGTCCGTAAACCAGTTGGCCAGCAGCAGGGCCATGACGATCTGGGGAATGAAGTTGACGGTCCAGATCAGCAGGGTATTGGTAAAGGTCATCCAAAACTCCTTGAACACCACGCTGCCGGGATCAAAAAACAACCGGTAACTTTGAAGGCCGGTCACTACGCTGGAATTGATTTTCTCCCAGCCGACGGCATCGGAAAGGGAGGTGCGGAAGGTGAAAAAAATCGGATAAAGCTGGAAAATGATGAAAACCACCACAAAGGGAAAGACGAAGAAATAGCCGTAGCGGCTATAATTGACCTTGCTCAAGCCCTTGCGCGGGCTTTTCGCTTGCGCCAAAGGCGCCACAGAATCGGTTCTCATTGAGCCGACACTCCTTTGCTGGATTGATGTCGCTCCATGGTCAAGCGAAGAGCGACCCTCACGCGGGAAAACGGGGAACGGCTGCCTCCTGCCTCATACAGAAGCAGAAGGCAGCCGAAGTCGCGATGGTGTAACGGGTGCCCCTGAAATTACTCGATGATCAGGTCGGCATACGCCGCGGCAACCTGCTCTTTGAAGGTAGCGATGGCCGCGTCGAATTCCACTTCTCCCTTGGAGTAAGGCAGCACCACGTTATTCAGCCACAGGGTCCACATGGTTTCGTCGTAACGGCTCATGATGGCGCCGTTGGCGAGGTTAGCGGCGGTGGCGAAGGCGCTGTAGTGATCCTGGCCGCCCAGGAAGGGATTGGGCATGCCGCCCTCGGCAACGATCTTCTCCACGATGGCGTTGTTGGAGATGAAGTCGCCGGAATCCTTGGCGTAGGTGTAGAGGAAGTCCTCATCCAAAGTGAAGAAGCGGATGAACTCCTTGATGGCAGCCTTCTTGGCGTCATCAGCGCCAGCGAGCTTGCCAGCGTTGGCGCCCAGCCAGGTGCCGCCCCAAGAGTAGCCCGCAGGGCCGTCCACCATGCGCCAGTCGCCATAGGTGCCGGGGGTGCCTTCAATCGCGGCGTCGGTGGCGGAGTCATAGTTGCCGCAGTTGGGCTTGAGCACGTAGTGCAGGCCCCAGGTGGGGAGGAAGTAGCACAGGGTGCTGTCGGTCTTCATGCCTTCGAACCACACCTCGGACCAAGCGGTGCCCTTGGCGTACAGATCGTCGGTCTCGGCGTCTTTGCACAGGTCCACGAAGTCCAGCAGCACATCGTCGATGACCAGCTTGCCGTCCACGACCCAGGGCTGGCTGCGGCTGTACTGATAGGCGTTCCAGATGTCGCCAACGGCGCAGAACATCTTGACGGCGCCCTCGGAGGCGTCCTTCAGCTCATAGGCGGTCTCCATGAAGGCATCCCAGTCGGCAACCTTGGCCTGGAATTCTTCGGGAGTCTTGACGCCCAGGTACTTCTCGGCCAGGGAAGCGCGGTAGAACAGAGCGCCGGGGGTGGACTGCCAGGCCAGCGCCTTGTGGACGCCGGTGGCCCCATCGGTGCCGATCTGCACCATGGCGGGGATGCAGGTTTCGTAGTCAGCATCCACAAAGCCCAGGTCCGCCAGGTCGGCGGTCCAGTCGCTGTCCACATACTTCTTCACGAAGGCGGCTTCCAGGGCGAACACGTCGGGAGCCTCGGCATTGGCCGCGTCAGTGCTCAGCAGCGCGTCCACCTTGCCGGTATACTCAGCGTTATCGGTGGGATACAGGGTGTACTTGATCTCAACGTTGGGTTGGGCGGGCTTGTAATACTTCTCGATCATGCCTTCCAGCTCGTTGGTGAAGGACCAGATATTCAGGGTGATCTTTTCCTCCGCCATGGCAAAGGTCATGCTGCCCAGCAGCATCAGGACTACCAGTACCAGAGAGAGCAGTTTCTTCATGGTTGGGTTTCCTCCTTTTTCATCATGGGTAATATCTAGAAGCAAAACGCTCCGATATTCTGATGGAAAACGTTTTCGGTCCGGGCCCTAAAGCACTATAGCCCATTTTCCAAAACACCACCCCAGCGGCGTTCCCCTTTGGCGGTATCCTGTAGACGCGCTTTTCCGGTATCCTTCACAGCCCCATGGGCCTGTGGCGTACGCAGTGAAAAGGGTGCATGAGAAATCCTGTCGCCTGCCTTGAGCACATCCAAACGTTCAGTCCAGCTTCCTCGCGGCGTCAAACCCTTCCGCATCCGTTCCCAATGCCAAAAACCACGCTCTTTTCTTGGTTACTCTGTTGATGGGGCAATCATATCACAGCGCCTACCCCTTGTCAAGGCAAATTTGTGATATCTGTCCGTTTTCTCTCCTTGTGTGCGGGAACATTTCCAAATTCCTGGGGAGGATACACAGGAAAAACACGAAAAAGCCGGGCAAACGCCGTGTTTGCCGGGCCGCCCCTATCCCTCTGCTACCATCTATCATAGCACCCTTTGCCAAAAAAGAATAGTCTGTATCTTTCCGGGCTGGTGTGGTAGGCTAAACGGGCAGCGGGCCGGAAGGGGATGCCATATGGAGGAAATGCGGCTGGAAAGGGAGCGCTTGGCGGAAACCCTGGCGGTGATTGACCGCCAGCTGGAGCTGGCCAACCGGGAGAACCAGCGGTATGCCCAGGCCATCCACGCCATCCAGCAGGAGCGGATGGAGAGCAACCAAATGGACATCGGGGGCCTGGACAGCGTCCGGGGCTTTGGGGACCTGCTGGAGCTAAGCCAGGGCACCCAGGCCCTGACCCAGATGACGGAGGCCCGGGAAAGCGCCGGCCAGGCCATGGAAACCCTTTTACGGCAGCGGGAGAACCCCTACTTCGCCCGGATCGACTTCCGCTTTGGGGAGGGCAAGGCCCGGCCCCTCTACCTTGGCCGGGCCACCCTCATGGAAAAGGATTCCCTGCGAATTCATGTGTACGACTGGCGGGCCCCAGTCGCCAGCGTATTCTACCAATACGGCCTTGGGCCCGCCCAGTACGAGGCCCCCGCCGGAACGGTGCGGGGGGAGGTGCTGCTGAAGCGCCAATACGAGATCCGGCAGGGGGAGCTGCTGTATTACTTCGACGCGGACCAGCAGGTGACGGACCGGTTCCTGCGGGAGCTGCTGTCCCGGCCCGCTGCCCCTCAAATGAAAAGCATTTTGGAGACCATCCAGCGGGACCAGGACCGGATCATCCGGGACATGAAGGCGGAGCTGCTGATGGTGCAGGGCTCGGCGGGCAGCGGAAAGACCTCCGTGGCGCTGCACCGGGTGGTGTATTTGATGTACCAGGGCTTGCAAAAGGACCGGCTGGCCCCCAACCAGATTTTGATTTTGGCCCCCAACGTCACCTTTGAGCGGTATATCGCCCAGGTGCTGCCGGATTTAGGGGAAAAACAGGTGCAGACGCTGCTGGCGGAGGAGCTGCTGGCGGCGCTGCTGCCCGGGGTGGACATTCAGCCCCGGAGCGCCTGGGTGGAAAGGCTGCTGACCCAAGGGGAGCCACAGCGGCGGGAGCGGATGCGGCTGCACCGGAGCCTCAAGGGCTCCCGGGCCTTTGTGGCCTTGCTGGAGCGGCTGATTGGGGAGCTGCCCCAAAAATGGATTCCCTTTTGCGACGTGGACTATGACGGCCAGCGGGTGGCGGACCCGGAGGACTCCCGGGGGGCTGTGTGCGGCTCCGGGAGGAAGGCTCCCCTGGGGGCGCGGCTGCGGATGCTGGAGAAGGCCATCTGGGAGCGGGTCCATGCTTTGCGGCCCGCCCGGTACGCCAAGCTGCTGGCCTTTGGCGGGCGGTTCCCCCATCACGCCCTGGAGCTGCAACCCTTTGCCCGGATGCTCTCCATCCGGGAAAGTGGGCGGCTGCTGGCCCAAATCCGCTCCTTTACCCGGGTGGACTGCGGGGCCCTGTACCGCCGCCTGTTTGCGGACCGCAGCGCCTTTGGCCGTTTGGCGGCGGGGCTGCTGCCCCCCGAGACCGTGGAGCCTTTGCGGCTGGATACTTTGGCCGGGCTCCAAAACGGCCCCCTCCCCTATCAGGACGCCGCCGCCGTGGCATACCTCCAGGCCCGGGTCAACGGCTGCCGGGCCTACGCCTCCCTGCGGCAGGTGGTGGTGGACGAGGCCCAGGACTTGGACCCCCTCCAGGGGGCGCTGCTGGGGCTGCTGTTTCCCAAGGCCCGCTTCACCTTCCTGGGGGATGTGCACCAGGCCCTGGCGGGCCCCGGGGACCTTGGCCTGTATGAACAGCTCCGGGGGGCCCTGGGCAAGGAACACAGCCTGCTGGTGAAGCTGGAGAAGAGCTTTCGCTGCACCCGGGAAATCTGGGCCTTCAGCGCCCGGTTTTTGCCCCCGGGGATGGCCGGGGAGTGCTTCAGCCGCTCCGGAGAAGCCCCCGGGCTGTACCGGGCCGCCGGCGAAGCGGAGCTGGACGCCCTGGCCCTGGGCCATGCCCGCCAATGCCTCCAGGCGGGTCACCACTCCGTGGCGCTGCTGTGCAAGACCCAAAGGGACGCCAAAGCCCTGTACCAGCGGCTCCGGGGGGAGCCCCAGGTAGCCCTGGTGGGCCCCCAGGACGTGCTGCGCAACGGCCGCATCTCCATCCTGTCCTTGTATACGGCCAAGGGCCTGGAGTTTGACGCGGCGCTGCTGTATGCCGTGGACGGGGACCGCTATCGGGATGAGGAGGACCGGAGCCTGCTCTACATCGGCTGCACCCGGGCCTTGCACGTGCTGCGGCTATTTTACGCGGGGCCCAAAAGCCCGCTGCTGGAAGGGGTGGAGGAGATGGCCGGATGAAGACCCTGAATACGGTGACGGCCTTGCTGGGGGAAATTCTGTCCCAGGACCCGTCGGAGATGGGCCTTTCCTTTCCCCTATCCCCCGACAACGGCGTGGAGGCCATGGACATCGCCAAGCTGGCCATGGCCTGCGAGCAAGCCTATGGCTTTGCCCTCTTTGACGAGAAGGTGGCCGCCTGGCGCACCCTGGGGGACGTTTGCCGCCATATCGGCGAGCTGCTGGAGGAGGGCCTGGCGGAGCCCACCCAGCGCAGCGACGAGGACCGGCTGGGCTGGTATTATGAGTGAGCCTTTGGAGGCTTGTTTATCGTTTCAGGTTGGTCCTACCGCCATACCAAAGCGCAAGGAGGCGGGCCCCATGGCATCCCCCCTGAAGGACCGGAACCAGGCCTGGGTCCTGTACGGCACGGACCTGCTCATCATGGCAAAGGGCATTTTGGAGGCCGCCCAGGTGGCCTCCCGCATTCCCTCCAAAAACGCCCGGATCGCTTTGAAGCCCAACTTGGTGCTGGCGGCCCCCGCCGACCGGGGGGCCACCACCCACCCGGAGCTGGTGGCCGGGGCCATCGAGTACTTGCAAGGCCACGGCTTTTACAACCTGGTGATCGCCGAGGGCTCCTGGGTGGGAGAGCGCACCCCCAGGGCCTTTCAGGCCTGCGGCTACCAGGCCCTGGCCCAGAGATACGGGGTGGAGCTGCTGGACACCCAAAGGGACGAAACCGTTTCCCTGGACTGCGGAGGGATGCCCCTGAGGGTGTGCGCCTGCACAGCCTCCTTCCAGTACCTGATCAACCTTCCGGTGCTGAAGGGCCACTGCCAAACCAAGCTCACCTGCGCCCTGAAAAACCTGAAGGGCCTGCTGCCGGACAGCGAGAAGCGCCGCTTCCACACCTTGGGCCTTAGCAAGCCCATCGCCCACCTGAACGCGGGCCTGCGGCAGGATTTCATTCTGGTGGACGCCCTCTGCGGCGACTTGGACTTTGAGGAGGGAGGCAACCCGGTGCGGCGGGACCAGGTGCTGGGCTTTCTGGACCCGGTGCTCTGCGACGCCTACGCCTGTGAAATGCTGGGCTATGAGGTGGACGAGGTGCCCTACATCGGCCTGGCGGAAAAGCTGGGGGTGGGCAGCGGGGACACCGCCCGGCTGCGGCTGGCGGCTTTGAACCGGCCCGCATCCCCGGCCGGCAGCCTCCAGCCCACCCGCCGGGTCCAGGCCCTGGCCCGGCACATCCGGGCCCGGGACGCCTGCAGCGCCTGCTACGGCAACCTGATCCACGCCCTGAAACGCCTGGAGGAGGAGGGGACCCTGGGGCTGCTTCCCGGAGAGGTGAGCCTGGGCCAGGGCTTCAAGGGCTGCCAGGGGGAGCTGGGGGTGGGGGCCTGCTGCGGGGGCTTTGCCCATACCGTAGCCGGGTGCCCCCCTACCGCCTCGGCCATGTACCGGATGCTGGCGGAGCCGCGCTTTCCTCCGCCACCAAATCCCCCAGGGAAAAGCCGATAGCCTTGCCCAGGTCCGCAAGGGGCATCTCCACCTGATAGCCGATCTTCCCGCCGCTGAAAAGGATGGTGGGAAAGGCGGCGGCGCTTTGGTGGATCACCGTGGGAAAGGCCTTCTTCATGCCGATGGGAGAGCAGCCCCCGTGGACATAGCCGGTGAGGGGCAGCAGGTCCTTGGCGGGAACCATGTCCACCTTCTTTTCCCCCACGCATTTGGCGGCCTTTTTCAAATCCAGCTCCCGGTACACGGGCACCAAAAACACATAGTAGGCCTTGCTGCTGCTTTGGGTGACCAAGGTTTTGAACATCCTTTCCGGGTTTTGGCCCAAGGCGGCGGCCACCTCCTTGCCGCCCACAGCGCCGCAGTCCAGGTAGGTATGGCTTTCATAGGGCAGCTTCAGCGCGTCCAGCGCCCGCATCACATTGGTTTTTTCCTTTGCTTTGGCCATAGGCCCTCCCGCGCCGCCCGGCAGTATGATAGGAAAGAAAAACGAAGCGCAAAAAGCGCGGCGGGGCATCCCGAGCCCGGGTCGCGTCCCCTACCACACAAAGGGAATCAGCCTGTACTTCACCTTTTCCATGTAGGCCCCATAGCCTTCCAGCCCCTGCCGGAGGACCTTTTCCTCGTTCCCGATCCGCAGCACAATGCCCACGGGATACAGCAGCATGGGGATAGCCCCGTAATAGGAGCCCAGCACAAAGGGAGAGGCGCAAAACAGCAGCAGAGCCGCCGCGTACATGGGGTGCCGGATCACGGAGTACAGCCCGGTCTGGATCACCCGCTGCCCCTGCTGCACCTCCACCACCCTGGAGGCAAAGCGGTTTTGCATCAGCGTCGCCACAAACAGCCCATAGCCCGCCAGCATCAGACCCAAAGCCGCCAGCACCAGCCAAAGGGGCATCCGGGACCAGCCAAACCGGTAATCCAGGCCGCAAACGGCGAAGGTGGCCAGAAACGATACGCTGGTAAACAGCCCATAGGCCCTCTGGGCTTTTTCCTTTTCCTTGGCGTTCAGGCGCTTTCGCAGCAGCTGTTGGTCCCGGGTATACAGGTAGAGGCCAAAGGGGAAAATGGCCACAGCCAAGGTACCCAGATACAGCCATGCGTTCCAGAACCCAAAATCCCCGGCGAAGAGAAACAGAAACCCGCCCAGCAAAACGATCCCCAGCCCGAACCTCTTTACCGCCGCCAGCAGCAGGCCCCTGGAGCTTTTTTGTTCCTTCGTGTCCATGGTCCGTTCCCCTTTTTGGCTTGGCGGGGCGGGACCCCCGTCCTTGCCGGTTTATGGAAACAGTATAGCCCGGAGGGAAAGAGAATGCAAGAAGCCCCCAAGGCGCTTTTTCTGCCCCTCCGGCGCAAAAGGGCTTGCATTCCCTTCGTACTCGTGCTACAATGACACTACCGAATGGTAGGTAGTCTGCGGGACCGTTGCGACCGGAAAGGAGCGTCCGCCATGACCAAGGGGCTCATTCTGGAAAAGGCGCTGGAGCTGTTTACGGACAAGGGCTACGAAGGCTCCAGCATGGACGACATCGCCAAGGCGGTGGGCATCCGCAAGGCGTCGCTGTACGCTCATTTTGAAGGGAAGGAGCGCATCTTTTCCGCCATCTTCCAGGACATCCTGGCGGAATATACGAATACCATCCACCAGCTTACCGCCTTTTCGGACGAGGACCCGGCGGCACGGCTGGAGCGCATCTTCCTGTCGTTCATCGCCTATTGCCACAGCAATTTGAAAATGTACTTCTGGGACCGTTACTTCTACTACCCGCCGGCGTTTCTGAAGGATGTGATCCGGGAAAAGACCCTGGAGACGGAGGGGCTGTTTCTGGAGCGGATCCGCTGGTGGACGCGCCGGGGCATACAGGACGGAAGAATCCGGGGCCCGGACGCGGACGGCCCGGCCCTGGCGTACTACTATCTGATGATCGGCCTGTCCATGTCCGTGAAGCTGTACGACCGGGAGACGCTGCTGGCGGAGGCCCGGGCGGCCTGGAGGGGCCTGGGGCTGAGCCTGGAACAGGGCTGATGCTCCCTCCAAGGCCTCTCCCCCATGGATAACCTAACCGTGACACTACCCCAAATCCTGCGTGTAAACGCTCATACGGAGGGATTCGATGGATTTTCTGGGCAAGGATATTCCAAAGCTGGGCTTCGGCCTGATGCGGCTTCCCATGCTGGAGGACCAGGTGGACATCCGGCAGACCAACGCCATGGTGGACCTGTTTTTGGAAAACGGTTTTTCGTACTTCGACACCGCCTACGGCTACCTCGACGGCAAATCCGAGGAAGCGGCCAAGACCTGCATCGTGGACCGCCATCCCCGGGAGAGCTTCTGCCTGGCCACCAAGCTCCCCGCCTGGGCGGTTCCCAGCGCGGAGGAGGCCAAGGCCATGCTGGCCACCTCCCTGCGGCGCACCGGGGCGGGCTACTTCGACTACTATTTGCTTCACAGCCTGGGGGACACCCGCACCCAGGTATTCGATGACTACGGCATCTGGGATTTCGCCATGGAGCAGAAGGCCAAGGGCGTGCTCAAACACGTGGGCTTCTCCTTTCACGACAAGGCGGAGGCCCTGGAGCAAATCCTTGGGAAGCATCCCGAGGCGGAGTTCGTGCAGCTGCAGATCAACTACACCGACTGGGAGAGCGATGCGGTGCAGGCCCGGCTGTGCTATGAGGTGGCCAGGAAGCACAACAAGCCCGTCATCATCATGGAGCCCGTAAAGGGCGGATCGTTAGCCACTTTGCCGGAGCCCGCCGCGGGCATCCTGCGGGAGGCGGCCCCGGAGCGCTCCATGACCTCCTGGGCCCTGCGCTACGCCGCGTCTTTGGAGGGCGTGATCACGGTGTTAAGCGGCATGTCCACTTTGGCCCAGATGGAGGACAATATCAGCACCATGAAGAATTTTACGCCCCTCACCCAAGGGGAGCGGGCCGTGCTGGACGCCGTGAACCAGGCCCTGGACCTCCTGCCCCGGGTTCCGTGCACCGAGTGCCGGTACTGCGTGAAGGGCTGTCCGGTTCAGATCGATATCCCGGGGGTTTTGGCGGCTGTGAACACAAAGCTGGTGTACAACAACCCCATCGGCGCGAAAGGCCACTACGGCTGGGTGACCCGGGAGGGCGGCACCGCCGCCAAGTGCATTGAGTGCGGCCAGTGCCAGGAGGTCTGCCCGCAGCATATCGGCATCATCCAGGAGCTGAAGCGGGCCTCGGCGTTCTTTGACTGAAAATGGGACCAAGGGCGGCGCACTTTTCCCTTGACAAGGTCATGGCTCCCCTTTATAATGATTTTGAGCAATTTAATTGCGAAAAACTTAAATGGGAGGCAGCGCCATGTCCGTTTACGATTTTGAATACACCTCCATTGAGGGCCGCCCGGTGCCCATGTCCCAGTACAAAGGGCAGGTGATGCTGCTGGTGAACACGGCCAGCAAATGCGGGTTCACGCCCCAGTACAAGGGGCTGGAGGAGCTTTACCGGAGGTACAAGGACCGGGGCTTTACGGTCATTGGCTTTCCCTGTAACCAGTTTATGGAGCAGGAGCCTGGAGACGAGCACGAGATTTCCGAGTTTTGCTCGCTGCGCTACGGCGTGTCTTTCCCCTTGAGCCAAAAGGTGGACGTCCGTGGCGAAACCGCCATACCGCTCTATCAGTTTTTGGCCTCCCAGAAGGGCTTTGAGGGCCTTGGCAAGGGAATGAAGGCCAAAACCATGGAGCTCATGCTGAAGGCCAAGTACAAGGACGGCTTTTCCGACAGGCAGGTTAAGTGGAACTTCACCAAATTCCTGATCGACCGGGAGGGAAACGTGGCGGCGCGGTACGAACCCACGGTGGAGCCGGAGGATATGGCTGCCGATATTGAAAAGCTGTTGTAAAGCGGTGGTGAAAATGAATAGAGTGGTCTATCCTTCCGGAGGCGGCCATGGGGCAAAGTCCATGAAAAAAGTTGGAGGCGGGCGGCCATGAACCAGGACATCCTGAGGCTGGAAAACCAACTCTGCTTTCCCCTGTACGCCGCCGCCAAGGAGGTGGTGAACCGCTACAAGCCCTTTCTGGACCAGCTCGACCTGACCTATACCCAGTACATCGCCATGATGGTGCTTTGGGAGCGCAAGAGCGTCGGGGTAAAGGATCTGGGGAAGAGCCTGTATCTTGATTCCGGCACGCTGACGCCGCTGCTGAAGTGGCTTGAAAGCAAGGGCTTTGTGCGGCGGGAGCGCTCCAGCCGGGACGAACGGGCGGTTACCATCACCATCACCCAGGCCGGGGAGGCGTTACGGGAGAAGGCAAGGGCGATTCCCGGCAAAATGGAAAAGTGCATGCCCCTTTCCCGGGAGGAAGCCGGAACCCTGTATACCCTTTTGTACAAGCTGCTGAAAAATCTGGATTGCGGAGAAGAAGCATGAGCACCACCTATCAAAGCATTTTTGCCGGGCGCATCGATCTTTCCCTGAAAACGGCCGCCAGCATCCTGGCGGCCTATCCGGCCTCCGCGTCGGCCTTTGCCCGGCTGGGGAAGGGGCTGAAAAAGGCGGAGAACCGCCGTATGCGGCTTGCCCGGGAAGGGGTTGAGGTTCCGCCGCTGATGATCGTCAGCACCACCCAGGCCTGCAACCTGGCCTGCGCGGGCTGCTATGCCTGCGCCCATGACAGAAAACCAAGCCAGGAGTTATCCCACGAACGGATCGGGGAAATCCTGAATGAGGCCTCCCATCTGGGGGTCAGCGTGGTCATGCTGGCGGGGGGCGAGCCGCTGCTGTCCCACGGCTGGCTGGAGGCCCTTGGCGGCCATGAGGAGATGGCGGGCATCGTGTTCACCAACGGGACGCTGTTTGACCAGGACCGCCGGGCCTGGTTCGGGGAACACCGGCACATGATTCCCGTGTTCAGCCTGGAGGGCGGCCAAGCCCAGACCGACGCCCGGAGGGGCGGCGGCGTGTACGCAAAGGTCCGGGCCGCCATGGAGGGCCTGCGGGCGGAGCAAATACCCTTCGGCGTTTCCCTGACCGTCACCAAAGAGAACATCGACACCCTGCTGCGGGAGGAGTTCACGGAGGAATATGTGCGGGAGGGCTGCCGGCTGTTCGTGTATGTGGAGTATGTTCCGGTGGGGGCGGGCAGCGAGCCCATGGTGCTCTCCAAGGCCGACAAGGAGCGGCTGAACGCCTTCGCCGCCGCCAGCGCCCGGAAGCACCCCGCGCTTTTCCTTCCGTTCCCCGGGGATGAGGAGCAATACGGCGGATGCCTGGCGGCGGGGCGTGGATTTGTGCACGTGAGCGCCGGGGGCGATCTGGAGCCCTGCCCCTTTGCCCCGTTTTCCGACGTCAATTTGAAAAATGTATCCCTCAGGGAGGCCCTGGCCTCCGGCTTTCTTTCCAAAATCCGGGAAAACCACCATCTGCTCAAGGAGGGTGAGGGCGGCTGCGCCCTATGGCACAACCGCCAATGGCTGTCGGAGCTGCTGTGATCATTTCCGGCACAGGCAGAAGGGGTGCCCCTCGGGATCGAGCATCGTCACAAAATGCTCCCCGCCGAATTGCAGAGAGGCTTTGGCGGCCCCAAGGCGTACCGCCTCCTCCACAGCCTGGGCCACATCCTCCACCTGAAAGTTGAAATGCATTTGCTTTTGCTGCCTGCCGGGCTCCTCCGGCCAGACCGGGGTTGCATAGGGCGCGTCCTCCGGCTCCACAAACAAAAGGATCAACCCGCCCGGGGCCCTCAGCGCCAGACAGTCAAACGCGACGGTTTTTTCCCATCCCGTCAGGGCCCCGTAAAACTCCCGGGCCCGGTGGGCGCTGGCGCAGTCAATGGTCAGATCGCCGATGAGGATGTCCTGAATCATGGTCAATTCCTCCATTCCACATGGGTCCTATGCCGAAATTCCTTGCTTGTTACCGCGCCCATTGTACCAGATTCGCGGCGACCGGTAAATCAGGGCACGTCGTTCGAATGAAGCTTCCCGCCTGTCATGGCACAGTTACGCCCCATGGCCGGATGGCCGCTGTCCGCCCGCAAAGCGGCGGACCAGCAGAAACCCCGCTCCGCTGAGCAGAGCGCCCAGCAGCATGGCGAAGGATGCGCCGAGATCCGCCAGCCATCCGAACAGCAGATTTGTGAAAACGGCGATCAAGCTCATGAGCATGGAGTACCCGGAGAGGACCGTGGCGCGGTTGGCATGGCGCACCTGACGATTTTGCGCATCCTGCATCATAGGGTAAAGGATGGAAGCGCAGGCCCGCAGCAGGAGAACCCCCGCCACGCTGGAAAAGGGGGACGTTCCCGCGCAAAGCAGGAGGCAGGCGGCCCCGGCAAGGAGCATCAGCCCGGACTCCCCCATTCTGCCGCCAAGGGAAGGCGCTCCCATGGCTGACATGCCCACAAGGGTCGTCAGCAAAAAGAGGTAGCCGAACAGGTGGACCGGGACCCCGCTTTGCAAGTACTTGATCTGGCTGAGAAACACGGTGATGGTCTGATTTGTTTCCATCACAAAGGCGCAGGCAATCAGATAGCACAGAAAGCGCCTGTCGGCCAGGACCTCCCCCAGCAGGGCCCTGGGCGTCAGGGCACACCGGTTTTGGGGCTCCGGCACCTGCTTTACATCCGTGAGAAACAGCGAGAGCAGGAAGGCAACGGCGTAGGCGATCAGGGTCATCAGCGCCGTGAGCCTGTAATTCCCCGAAAGGAAAAGGGAAAAAGAGACGGCGGCCACAAGCAGGCCAACCGTCTCCAGGGCGGAGCGGAGGGCAAATGCCTTCTTGGCGTTCATGCCCTGGGCATTGAGGTACAAAAAGGCGCTGTCGCAACCGGAAAGGCCCGACAGCACCACGGAGAGCAGCAGGCGCTCCGCCAAAAAGCCCCCAAAGCTCTGTGCCCGCCAGAACACCAGCTTAGACAGACAGTACAGGAAGCTGCACAGGACCAGCGTACGCTTGTAGCCGATCCGGTCCGCCACATACCCCCAGGGGATTTCCAGCAAAAGCGTGCAGCCGAGGGAGATGCTCTCGATCAAAGTGATATGGAAAAACGTCAAGCCCACGGCCTGCCGGTAGAGGGTGGCGACGGAACCGTAAAAGACCATGCCCTGGAACAGCGCAATGGCATAGAGAAGCCCGCGGTTTTTGGCAAACATCAAAAACGCCCCTTATTTCATTTTCTGCATGGAAACACAACCGCTCTGGGCGGCATACAGAAAATCAAATGGGAGCTTTTTTCATGGTGTTCCCCTTTCCTTGCTTCCTTGCGTGATACTCTATCATAGCCCGGGGAGTACAGTCAAGAATTTTCGCAACATGGAGGTTGGGCAACCGGTAGACAACCGGCAGGAAGGGCCCGCCACGCCGCCTAGGGCTTACCGGGCCGGACGGGCGTCGGTCCTCCGGAAAAACAGGGCCGTAGCCAGCATGCCCAAGGACAGCAAAGCGACGATCAGCACAAAGGGCAGCGCCCTGTCGATGTCGCTGAGAAGGCCGCCGATGTACCCGAAGGGCACGCTGACCAGCATCACCGTGGTCTGCAACAGCGCCATGATCCGGGAGCGGTCCTCCGGGTTCACATGGATGGCCACCAGGGATTCCCGCAGCGTCACCAAAATGGCGCCCCCCAGGGACTCCAGCACCATGGACATACACAGCAGTCCATAGCCCAGCGGTCCGGTTCCCGGCACGCTGATCAGCAGCAAAGCGGCGGCGATGGCGCTTAAAAATCCGCCGTACAGGGGGAATTTCAGGTTGGACTGCTTCATGCGGGACAGCACCGTAAAGAAAAGCACAATGGACAGCACGCTTTTGAGCATCGGGAAGATGGGCAGCAAAGGGTCCGGAACGCCGATGCGGCGGGAGGCGATGATCTGCCAGAAGGTCATGCCAATCATGCCGGCAATCTCCACCAGGACGCTGAACACGATGGCAAAGATCGTGCCCGGGGAGCTCATGATGCGGCGCACCGCGCCTTTGTAACCGCCCAGCAGCTGGCCCCAGGTCATGCCCTTCACCGCCTCCCGGCGGACCCGGCCGATGGCCGTCTCTGTGGAGAACCGGTACAGCAGGATGATTTTGAGGGTCATCACCACAAAGGCGTTGAGGTACAGCACCCGGATGGCCGGGATCAGGGTCAGCTTCGCCACCAAAATGGAGGAGATGGGGGCAAACAGCGCGGACAGGTTCCCGGCGATGATGACCCAGGAATAGATCTGGGTGATCTTGTCCTTGGGGGCGTCCTCCACCAGAAGGCAGTCCCAGGAAACGGTGGGAATCCTCATCATGCCGTTGAGCAGAGCCGCCACCGCAAAGAACCAGAAGCCCTGGCTGAAGGCCCAGATCAGGCAGGGCACGCTCCAGGCCAGAAAGTCGAAGAGCGCGGTGCTGAGCCTGCGGCCGAACCTGTCCACGATGGCCCCGGAAAGGAAGGCAAAAACCGTCTGGGAGAACATATAAATGGACGCCACCAGCCCCACCTGTACGTCGCTCATGCCAAAGGACAGCATGAATACCGACGCGTAGGGAAGGCAAAGATTCATGGACAGGCCCCACATGGGCTCGGTGAGAACGCAGGCCCGGGTGTTGCCCCGCAGCTCCGTCAAAGTGCGCACCAGGGGATGTTTCAGCAAAAACCGACGCAAGGGATCACTCTCATTTCCGGCGGGACCGGGGCCCCGTGTCAGCCCATGGAAAAACCAAGCCTTTCGGCCTGGTCCTTGCACATGTAATGTATATTATAACAAGGGAGCCAATTTCCGTCAAGGGTTCGGATTTTGCATAAACGAGCGTTACAGGCAGGTGCGGCATGGTTTCCGCGCGTATCCTGGCTGTTTTCTTGGTGCTCATGGGCTCCATTTTGCCGGAGCCGCTTCTGGGGGGCCTTCCGGCGGTTCCGGTGCGGATGGGCAAGCTGGCCCTGCTGCTGGCGTAGGGGGCGCGGGTGCGTCATCCCACGAAAATACAGGCGTCTTTCCCAAGCGAAAAGGTTTTCGGAGCGTGAAAAACAACCGTGCAATTTGCATGAACCTATGGTATACAGACCGTAGGAATATTTTCCCATGCAGCGCAATAATCCCGGGTCTGCTCCGTCTTAATGGTGTAAGGGATGAGGGATGTGCCTATGAAAAGGGATGAGAAGGGCAGATGGTTCGACTTCTTCGCTTCAGAGGGCGAAAGGCTTCTGAACTATGTGCGGGGGCGAATCCGCAGAATCAGCGACATGGACGCGGAGGATATCATCGGCGAGGTTATGCTGGCCATCCTCAGCAAGGCGGACACATCCGGTCCCGTGGAGAATATCGCCGCCTACGCATACCGTTCGGTCAACAACAAGATTGCCGACTATCAAAGGCGCAGGGCCCGTACCGTATCCCTGGACGGCATGGCGGACGAAAACGGAGGGCTCCCTTTGATGGCGGTCCTGTCCGACGGGTTGGAGGACAGCGCCGGCAAGCAGGAGGAAAGGGAAATGCTGCTGAGGCTGGCGGAGGCCATAGGCAGGCTGGAGCCCAGGCAACGGGCGGTGCTGATCGCCACGGAAATGAAGGGCAAGACCTTTCGGGAACTATCGGAGGAATGGCAGGAGCCCATGGGTACCCTTCTGTCCAGAAAATGCAGGGCGGTAAAGGCTCTGCGGGAGATGCTCAAGGACCGGAACCAGTGAATGAACATAGAAGGAGGCAGCGGGATGAGCGGTTTGAAGGAAAAATGGAGGGGGCTTCCCCAATGGATGAAGATCGTGCTGTATGTGGTTGCGGGCGTGGCGGGGGTGGCCCTTCTGGGGCTTTTCTTCGGCCTGTTGATACAGCATCTGTGGAATTGGCTGATGCCGGGGATATTCGGCCTGAAGGAGCTGGGCTTTTGGCAGGCTGCGGGCCTGTTCCTGCTGGCGCGGATCCTTTTCGGCGGATTCGGCAGGGGAAGCGACAATCACTCCAAATCAGGGGACCAGAAGAAAAAGAAATGCGAGGAGGAGGATGTCAAAAAGGACTGGGAAAGCTGGCGGCACTATGACGAGTGGTGGGAAAGCGAAGGCCAAGAGGCGTTCCGGGAGTATGCGGGCCACAGGAACGCGAAAGCCGGGGACCCGCCGGACAGGGCGGAGTAGCCATTTAACAGCATTCCCCGCCGCCCGGGCAATCGCAGGAGGGCTCGCTTCCGGTGAGCCAGCCCATGATCACGGCGGCGGCGCATCCCACCCCGGCGTCCACCGTGATGGCGCTGGCGGGGCAATTGATGGCGCAAGCTCCGCACTCCATGCACAGGTCCCTGTCCTTGATGCTGGCTTTCCGTTCCTCCACCCTGAATACTCCGTGGGGGCAGACCTCCCCGCATCTTCCGCAGCCGATGCACTTTTCGGCTGACAGCTTAAGGGTGGCAACGTTTTTCAGATATTTCCGCTTCATGACGCCCTCCCGATTAAGCCCACAGGCTCTTGATGAGCACCAGCAACATTCCCGCAAAGGACGAAAGGGCCAAGAGCGGCACCGCCGCCTTCATTTCCTTGATCACGCCGGAAAACGAGGTATATGCTGACGAGCCTGTAAAATTCATCGCCAGATACGCCGATAGCGACGGCAACACCAGCAGATACCCCAGGGCCAGCAGCAAAAATTCCGGAGCAAGCCAGCCGGCGAGCCAAGCAAACCCCGCCGTCCAAAGAAGCCCCAGCAGCCAGCCCTTCCACGCGAAGGCCCTGCCGGGAACAAGGGGAAGGAGCAAAGGCGTCAGAACGGCTCCCGTTACCACAGCGCCGGCATAAGCGGTGAAATCCGCCAGCCCGAAAGGCCTTGCCGCAAACAGGTTGATGAGAAACAATCCGCCAAAAACCATCAGGGAAGGTTTCGCGGCCGCCACCAGCTCCACAGGGGTAAGAACCAGCCTGTCCCATGCCGTGAATTTCACAGCCCGCATTTCCGCCGTGGCCTTGGAGCCGGCGGCAAGGAAAGCCTTGATATCCTTCGCCCTCACAGGGCCGTAGATCACCGAAAACCCGGTTTGCCTGGTTACCTCATGGGCGCTGACGCCGGGCGCGCCCAGCTGCGGTACAATCAATGCCCTGTGGGACACAATTTCGGACAGCCCTGTTTTGGATACGCGTTTTACCAGTTCATCCGTTCCGAACGTGCCCTTGCCGGCGGCGCACCAGACGTTGATGCCCTTGGTGTCAAGGATCAGAATCCAGCAATCCAGCCCGAAAAGCTCTTTGCGCAAGGCGTCAAAGGTCAGCTTGTAGTTGGCGCTGACCAGCACCGGCGAGGTTTCGCCGGGATTGCCCGCGGCGTAAAGCCCCGGGCTGATTTTGTACCCCATCCGGCCTATGCCCCAGCGCACCTTCCACGCGCCGAGAATATCCCGGAAGCTCAGGTTTGTCGAAACCACGGGAACCCGGCCCCGGGGAGTATGGATTTCGCCGGTCACCCATTTGTCCTTTTCGCTATACGGCGTCACGGATTCCACGGCCCGGCAGCCATCGCCCGGACAGCAGCAGGACTTGCCGTTACTCATTTTCGTCACATCCCTTCCGGCAGTCCACATCTTCCTTGCAGACGCAGTTTTCCTTATCGGACGTGATGCCGTCCAAAAACTGTTTTGTCTTGCGAATGGTATCCGCGTCCAGGGAATAATGGGTCCATTTGCCTTGCTCCCTGCCCTTCACAAGCCCGCTTTCGCATAGGAGCTTCATATGGTGGGACAGGGTTGACTGGGACATTTCAAACTTTTGTAGGATCATGCAGGCGCAAAGCTCGCCGCAAGAGAGCATATCCACAATCATGGCTCTTTTGGGGTCGCCCAGCGCCTTGAATACTTTTGTGTGCTCCAGATACCTTTCCATACCGGCACCTCAAATCTAGAAGTTTCGATATGACTATGATATGCGCCAAACCGAAAAGTGTCAATATGGAAGGAAGCTTATTTCAAACACGAGGCGATGGCCTCCTGAGCGCAGTAGGAGCCCATCACGGAGTTGGCCTGTTGAAGGGCAATGCTGGCGGGCTCCTGCTCCAGGTGACCGGGGTCATATAAAGGCGCGTCCACAAGGGCCGCGTCAGGGGCGTTGGCTTTTTCCAGCACGCTGATCTCCGCCATCCAGGAGACGGTTAAAAATGGAAATTTCATTCGCTTGCAGCGCAAAAACCACCCTTGCGCGTGCCTGGCCGCAGCTTTTGGATGAATGCAAAAAAGTGGTTGACAAACCCGTGGGTTGTGGTATAGTGCAACTGCGATATATTAATAATGAACTGCATTTCTTAATAGTAAACAAGATGCAAAGGAGACAGGGCGATGGACGATGCCTTTTCCAAGGTGAAGTCGCTGCAAAAGGCCATTAAGCTGCTGGATTGCTTCACAGGCGCAAAGCCTGAAAGGGGCATCAACGAGGTTTCTGAAGCCATGGGGATCAACAAAAGCACGGTGTACAAAATTTTTGACACGTTTGTTGATATGGGGATTCTTCAGCGGGATGAGGATACCGCCAAGTACCGGCTGGGCATTAAGGTTGTGCAGCTCTACCGCAGCTATCAGGCCTCCAACGATACCATCAAAATCATCCACCCGTTCATGGTGCGCATATGCCAGCAGGTCCACGAGAGCGTGTATCTGGCCGTCTGCGACAAGGATTCCATGACCTATGTGGACAACGTGTTCCCGGAGGACAGAACCCCCGGGCGTTCGACGATCGGCGTTGTGGTTCCGATGCATTGCACGGCTGTTGGCAAATGCGTGCTGGCGTTTGGAGATCAGGAGAAAGCCCAATCCCTGATCAAAGACAAGCATGAAAAATTTACCCCAAACACGCTGGTCACTTGGCCAAAGCTCTCGGAAAACCTGGAGCTGATACGCTCCCGTGGGTACTCCACGGACGATATGGAGCATGAATATGGCATCAAATGCGTGGGCGTTCCTGTGCGCAACCATAGCGGCAACATCATAGCCGCCATCAGCGTAAGCGGGCCTTCGCTGAGGTTCAATGAACAGATGATTGAGAGGACATCGCAGATTCTGCTTCAAACCGCCAGGGAGATCAGCCAGATTCTGCAATGACCCAGTGGGGTATTCATGGGGAGGGCTTGTGATGGGAACATCGTTGCTGTGTGACGTATTGGTGATTGGCGCGGGAGCGGCGGGGGTGCGGGCGGCAATCTCGGCAAAGATGACGGGCGCGGAGGATGTGATTTTGCTCTGCAAAAGCGCCTTTGGAAAAGGCGGCGCAACCTATTATCCTTTGAGCTATGGCTGGGGTATGCAAGCTGCCACCCGGGAGTCGGACCCGATGGATTCGCCGGAAATCCACTTTCAGGAGATCATGGCGGCGGCGCAAGGCATGTGCGACGAGGAGCTTGCCCGAATACTGGCGGAAAACGCGCCGCGCCGCGCCGGCGATATGTTGCCGTTGCTTGGGCTTCCCTTTGACCGCCAGGACGACGGCCATGTATATCAATGCGTGGGATGCTATTCCACCCACAAGCGCTGCTACCAGGTGACGGGGGTCGATATGATCCGGGACCGGCTGCGCAAGGCTGTGGACGGCCTTGGGATCAAGGTTGTGGAAGGCTGGATGGCCACCGAGCTGCTGATTGAGGACGGCCGTTGCGTTGGGGCCCGCGCGCTCACCGCACAGCAGGGGGACGCCGTGATCCGGGCGGGGGCCACAGTGCTTGCCACAGGGGGAGGCACCGGCCTTTATGCCCATCATTTCGCAACCAACGAGATGACCGGGGACGGCCTTGCCCTGGCGCTGCGCGCGGGCTGCGAGCTGGCAAATCTGGAATATGTGCAAATCAGCTGGGGGCTGATGAAGCCCATCGGGAAGGTTCCGTTTCTGGATCGCGTGCTTTACCTGAATCCCGAGATCGGCATTGACGAATCCGAACTAAAGGGATACCCGGTCGCGGAGCTGCTGGCGTTGCGCGCAAAGCACCATCCGTATTCCGTAAGTGATCCAAGCATGTGGCTGGACGTGGCCATGTTCAAGAAGATGCGGCGCACAGGAGAGGGCGTCCAGGTATCGCTGAAGGGGATACCGCTGAACCAGCTGGAGGCCGCCCCGCTGTGGCGGATGTGGTACAGATGGTTTGACGCCAAGCATGATCCTCTCAAGCAGCCCATGGACATCGCCCTTCACGCCCACGCCTTCAATGGCGGCGTGGTGGTGGACCGGCAGGCTATGAGCCGCGTTCCCGGGTTATTCGCCGCCGGGGAGGTCATGGCCGGCCCGCACGGGGCGGATAGGCTGGGCGGGAATATGCACGCAACCTGTCAGGTATTTGGCGAGATCGCCGGGCGCTGTGCCAGCGCGTTTGCCCAGAGGCATCCGGCGGTTTACGGGGAGCCGCCGGTACAAGGGCCGGCAGATGGAAGCGGGCAATGCGCCGATTGGCGGATCAAGGAACTCAAGGAGCGGGTGCGGGACCTTGTTTGGAATGCGGCCAACGTTTGCAGAAACCAAAAGGACCTGACAGCCGCCTTAAGCGAAATCAGGACCATGCGTCAAAGGTGGCAGGAGGGGGGTATGGCCGCCAGAAATTCACAGGAGCTTCAAAACATGCTGCTGGTATCCGAAGCGCTGATTCTGGCGGCGCTGGAACGGAGGGAGAGCAGGGGATGCCATTTCCGTGAAGACCATCCCGCGAAGGACCCAAACCCCTATCTTGTTTGCATTGGGATGCAAGAGGGGGAGGTGATTGCCAGACGAAAAGAGGTTTGACCCCTGTGCCAACAGTACCTTCGATTTAGAAAGGAGTAACCATGATGAAGACTAACCTGAAGCGTATCATTACATGGAGCCTGGTGTGCCTGCTGGCCTTGTTTACCGTCCCTGCCGTTTCCTTTGCGGACGCGCCGATGACGCTTGAAATCTATGGCGGTTGGTCCGGTGACGATGTGGCCATTGTGCAGCAAATCGTGGATGAATTCACGGCGCTTCATCCTGGTGTGGAGGTGAACCTGACGCTGCTTCAGTGGACGCCTCTGTTTGCGAAGCTGTTTACGGAAGTGGCGGCGGGAAATACCGTGGATGTGCTGGCCATACAGAACATGCAGCTGGCCCAGCTGGCGGACAACGGCATCATCGATCCCATGCCGGAGGGCGTCACCAGCGTGCAGCTGGAGAAGGATTTCAACCCGGCGGCTTGGGAAAGCGCGCTGTACAAAGGGCAGGTTTACGGCATACCAATTGATTCCAGCCCACAGGGCATCTACTACAATGCGGATGCTTTCGCCAAGGCCGGCATCGAAGCATTCCCCCAGACGGGCGAAGAGTTCATTGCCGCCGCGCAGAAGCTGACCATCGACGCCAACGGCAAGAACAGTACCCAAGAGGGCTTCGACAAGAACAATATCGTGCAGTACGGGCTTAGCCTGCCCAGCAACCACCACGGCTTCTATCTGTGGTACACGTTGATGCTACAGCAGGGAGAGCGGGGCGATCTGTTTACCGAGGGCTACTCCCAAGTGAGCATCAATGAAGAGAAGAGCAATCAGGCTTGGCAATGGATCCAGGACCTGATCTACAAGTACGGCGTGGTTGCCCAGAACGAGATGTCGCATTTTGACAACTTCATGTCCCAGAATTCCGCGATGGTGGTTCAGCCCTCCTGGGGCCTTGCCACGGTGGCCAAGGTGAATCCCGCCTTTACGGTGAAAACCGCTCCCATGCCCAAGGTGTTTGACCAGCAGGGCGCCTGGACCTGCACGGAAATGCTCACCTTGCCAGTCAGCAGGGACGAGGCGCGGCGCGCCATGGCGATTGAGTTTGTCAACTTCTTTGCGGATTCCGAGGTGTTCATGACCTCCGGGCAGATGCCCGCCAAGCTGGCGCTGCAGCAAAAGGCGCTGGAAACGCGCCCGCTGCTGGAGGCATTCCTTTCAGAAATCCCCTACATGCAGGCCTGCCAGACCGTGGTGTACGCGACGCAGATTTTCACGTCCGTAGCCCCCAGCCCGATTCTGAGCGCCGCTCAGAACGCAATCCTCAATCAGATGCCGCCGGAAGAGGTAACACGGCAGCTGATTGAAGACATCAACCTGGTGCTAGACCAATAAATAGGATCCAATGTGGTTGTGCCGTCGCCCTCCCGTGACGGCACAGCCACAATAGGGGGGATAAGGCATGCGCAGACACGGTGGGTTGGTGACGCTTTCGTTTCTGCTGCCCTACGCGATCGTGTTTTTCTTTGTGCGGCTTCTGCCAAGCCTGTTGGGCATTGGCGTAAGCATGTTTTCCTGGAATATCATTGGAACCCCCAAATTCAACGGGTTCACCAACTTTGTAAAGCTCTTCGGAGACAGGCACTTTCTGGCGGCGCTCTCGCACACGCTGGTGCTGCTTGCCGCCTGCGTCCCGCTGTTGTTGGTGATCTCCTTCGGGCTGGCGGTGCTTTTGAACCGCAAAATCGGATTGCGCAACGCGGCGCGCTCCATGATATTCCTGCCCTATGTATTGATGCCCGCGGCGATCGGCATCATGTGGAAATGGTTCTATGACGCTAATTATGGACTCCTGAACTACTACATTGGATTGGCCGGCTTGCCAGCCCAGGCATGGCTGACCAATCAGTCCATGGCGCTGGCGTCCATCTGCATCACAACCGTGTGGTGGCTGGTTGGATATAATGTTGTTTTGCTGCTGGCGGGGTTGCAAGGCATCCCTTCCGATTTATACGAGAGCGCCAACATCGACGGCGCCTCGCCCTGGAAAGCGATGCTTCACATCACGATCCCGATGCTGACGCCGGTTATCTCCGTGGTGGTCACGCTGACCATGATCAACGTTGTTCAAGCGTTTGACCACATCTACGTGATGACCGGGGGAGGGCCCGGCACATCCACATTGACGCTTGTTCAGTACATGTACGTCTCGGGATTCCAGAATTTCAAGCTGGGATATGGTTCTGCCATCGGGGTGATCGTCCTGGCGGTCCTGATGCTGCTTGTGATATTGCAGAACCTCATCCGCAGATGGGCGGAGGTGTAATGCATGAAGAGATGGAAGAAGCCCTTGCAATCTATGCTCATCATGCTGGTGGCCCTGGTGTTTATTCTGCCGGTGCTGTGGGCGGTGGTGTGTTCCTTCAAGTTTGAAAGCGATATTCTTCGTTATCCGCCCCGCTGGCTTGTGAAGGCCCCCACGCTGGAAAACTACGCCATGGTGTTTCAAAAATTTGATTTTTTACGCTGGATTGGCAACACGCTGTATGTGAGTTTGTTGTCCTGTGTGGTTGCCCTGATGGTTCAGGCCTGTGCGGCATACGCCTTGGGAAAGCTTCGGTTTCGCGGGCATAAGCTGTTCTTTGGCATCATGGTGGCCATGCTCTTCATTCCCATACAGGCTTATGTAATCCCGCTGTATCTGATGTTTTCATCCGTTTCGCTCACCAACACATACGCGTCGCTGGTGCTGCCATCGGCGGCCAACGTGACGGGCGTGTATCTGCTGAAGAATTTCTTTCAGGAATTGCCCTCCGAGTTGGATGAGGCGGCGTTTATTGATGGGGCCGGCGAGTGGCGCATCTTTTTGCAGATTGTGTTACCCCTGTCGCAGCCCGTTCTTGCGTCTGTCTCGCTGCTGTCCTTCGTCAGCAGCTGGAACAACTTTTTGTGGCCGATGATCACCATTGGCAGCGCGGAAAAAAAGCTGTTGTCGGTAGGGTTATCCCAATTCATGGGAGTTACGGGTGGCGCGGCAGGGGCGCCCGCATCCTACGGGATGTCCCTGGCGGCTGGCTTTATGGCCATTATTCCCACGCTGATCCTGTTTCTGGCGCTTCAGCGGTTCTTTGTGGAGGGAATCGTATCATCCGGCATCAAGGGTTAGCAAACAAACAAGGAGGATGGCCATGGGAACGCTGACTGCACGGGGCGTGGTTGTGCCTCTGTTGACTCCGCTACTGCCAGACGAGGGGTTGGACCGCCAGGCATTTGAAAAGCTGATCCTACATGTGGTAAACGGCGGTGTGGACGGGTTATTTGTGCTTGGCACAGCAGGCGAGTTTTGCCGCTTGCCGGATACAGTCGCAATGCATGTGGTGGAAACGGCCCTGCGCTGCGGCGGCGGACAAAAGCCAATCTATGTGGGGGTCTCTGATTGCGGTGCGAAAAAAGTGGTGGAAAAGGCCCGTGTCATGGAAGGGATGGGAGCGGACGCCTTTGTTTTGACGCTGCCCATCTACTACCCTGCCCGCAGCCCAAAGGAACAGCGCATTTTTTTTGAACAGGTGTGCGAACAGGTCCACAGGCCTGTGGTCTTGTATAACTTGCCTGATATCTTTGGCATGGATATCGATTTGGGCGTCATTGAATCGCTGGCAAAGGACCGCCTGATTGCGGGTATCAAGGATAGCGGCGGCAATATCAGGTATGTTTCCAAGCTGTTGGATATCCGCAAGGAGTACCCCCTCAGCGTGCTCATTGGGGAAGAACGGCTGATCCTTGAAAGCCTGCGAATGGGAGCGGACGGAGCGGTACCCTCCTTGGCAAACGTACACCCCAAGCTATTTCGCCGGTTGATCGACTCGGTTGCCGCCAAGGAGCTGCCGCTGGCCCTGCGCCTTCAAAAGACGCTGGATCACATCAACCGTACCATCAACGGCTGCACGCCTACGCGGCTTGCCCCGGTGTATGCGCGCAAGGTGCTTCTGGAGGCCATGGGAATCGGGAGTGCGCGGATGGCGCAGCCAAGCATCGCACTGGACGAAAGCCAAAAGCGGGCTATCGTTGAAGCTGTTGCCGGGATATGGGCCCAGGCGGATCTAGGGTAACGCTAGGCCGCTGCCCAAGGGAGCGTGCATCGTTGTCAGCGGTCCCCCCCGCCGCTTCAGTTTTTGTTATACTCAAGCACAGGGGAAAGCTTCTCTCGCAGCATGAACCCCACTTTTCCATCAGGCGCTTCCACATGGCACCATGTTTCGCCGACGCCATATACCAGCACTGTGGAGCCGTTATTGAGCAAAGCGCGGGATTTGGAGGAGGTGGATTGGGTTTCCCTCAAGTGCAAACCAGTGCCGCCAGCATTGCTAACCGTCACATAGGGCATCGCTGATGCAACGGCTTGTTGGTTCCGACCTGTTTCTAAAAATTCCGCGTTCATGAACCCTTTGAGATTTCCAATCTGAACCTTTACCCAGCCGTCTTTCACATCCCCTAACAAAGTAACGGCAACGCCGTTGTAATATTTCCCCAAAGAAGGGGCCCTTTCGCTTGGCTCAGTTCTAAGGTGGAGCCTGTCCTGGGGATTTGGGTTATGCACCGTGCCAAATCCATCCTGTGCCGTTGCGGTTGATTCCTTGTGGTACTGGGGCACAGGCGAGAGTTGCTCCCGCAGCATAAATCCAACTTTTCCATCCTCGGTTTGCACATGGCACCAGGTTTCGCTCAGGCCAAATACCCGAACCGTTTGCCCGTTCTTGTACAGGCCAAGAGAAGCCGAATTCATGGATTGGGCCTTGCGCAAATTCAAACCCGTGCCGCCCGGGTTTTTAATTTTCACGGCTGGGATTGTGGCGGCGCCAATCGGAATCCGATCCGGGGCCACCATAAACTTTGCCATCATGTATCCTTCCAGCGAAAAGATACGAACCTTCATCCAGCCGTCTTTCTCATCCTCTAATACTTCAACAAAGGTGCCGTTATAGTATTTCCCCAGGGTAGGCGCGTCCTCGCTGGGCCTTGTTCTCAGGTTAAGCCTGTCGTCGGGATCCGGGTTGTTTACGACGGCGGTTGTTTCGGCTGTCATGGTGGAAGTTCCTTTGTCCGCCATTGCGGTTGAGGTGACGGTTAAGGTGATTACCAACCCCAAAATGAGAACCAATGAGATGATTCGCCTCTTCATGATGACTTCTCTCCTTCGCTGATACGTTCTTATCCCAAATAACGGAAATGGAGGAAGAAAAATTCCATACCGTCTCAATTTCCATGAATACCCCTTAGCGCATCCAACTAAGGTCTTCCTCCAAATGGACGCTTTGCATGTAGCCGCCAATATTATCATATAGCACATGGCTCCATCCGTTCTCTGTCACGCCCCATTGGAACACTTCAAAACCCGGCGGGACATAGGCGACAATGGCCGAGCTATCGTCAGGATTTTGGTATAGCGGCAAATCGAAGCCTGCATCGGGAAACCGTTGGGTGAACGCCTGTTCCACACTGTCATACCCGTCCGACAGCGCCAGGTACTTACGTGCCATATACCCTTCCACGCCAAGAATGTCCACCTTTGCCCATTCACGATCTGTATATTCCAATATTTTCGCTAAAGAGCCGTTGTAATACTTCCCCAAAAAGGACCCATCCTTTGAAGGGCTTGTGCGCAAGGGAAGCCCCTCCGCCGGGTCGGGATTGTTCACCATCGCAAGATTCTCAGTGTCCAGCATACGTTGCGCGTCCTGGGGGGATAAAGGAATATCATCGATGGAGAAGGACCGCAAGTCCCTGTCCAGCATGCCAAAAAAGCGGTAATGTTCATACGGCGCACCGGGGGCAAACGCGCCCGAGAGGCGTATCTCGTAAGGGTACAGAAAAGCTGCTCCGCCATAACGAACCGAGTCGCCAATGTGATTATCCTCAGAACAGTCACCCATCTGCCACGACCCGTCGGTGGCTTTGTAAAAAGAATAGTCGGCATGGGATACGATGTTGTCTTCGGTTCGCGGCGTGATGTTATCATAATAGGTCAGATAGAAAATAGAGATATACAGAATATCTTCCGTTTTGCCCCATGTGCCGATATGAATTTGCGGAATTACGCCTCCGCGCTTGGGAATCAAGCTGCTTTGGAGGGCAAGCCGCCAGCCGTCGCCGCCATACTCCAAGATGCAAATACGGTAGAGGCTTCCTTGTTGCAGCAGAAGGAACACGCGCCCGCTGTTTTCACCCGCCCCGACGGTTTGAAGGATTTCATAGGGCGCCTCAACCGCACGAAGCAATGACGCATAATCCGGCTCCGGTACCGCTTGGGCATAACACGAAAGCCCCCATGAAACGCTTAGCATGGATAAAAGGATGCAAACTGCCTTTTTCATATCATTCCCCTTCACGCGGCACATTCCTAAACGTCTCTTCCGCGATGCGCATCAGATACAGCGTGCGGTTGTGGTAGGGCTTCTCCACAGGGCCTACCGCCCCTTCCATCTCCCAGCCTCCCAGATACGCCGCGTCCTGTGATGCCGGCATCAGCCGCAGCCATGTACTGTCGTAGCCCTCAGCCCATGGCCGGAAGGTGAAATAGCCCTGCGCCACGCCCCGGGCATCAGCGTACAGGATGATCTGGTCCCCTTCGCGCCTGCCGTATAAAAGCCACCCGCCGCCAAGGGGACAAATGTCGGAAATGGAAATCATGCCATACTCTGTGCCGTATTCCACGGCCCACAGCACCGAGCCGTCGGCGGCGTCCAGCAGCGAGAGGGTGCCTGATCCGCTTTTGTTGCCGCGAAGATCGCCGTTGGAGCCCACCAGGATGTTGCCATCCGCGTCTGCCCGGCACTGGCCAATCCACACCATGGAGCCGTTTTCCGTGGGCGGGCCTTCGTATTGCCAGCGGATGACCCCTGTGCCCTTTTCGATCAGCACGATGGAAGGGACCGTTCCCTCCTGGAGCCGGGAGCGCTCCCAGCCCAAGACCAGCGCGTCGGGGAGCTCCAGCAAATCCGTGTACCACGCCCCGGTCAGCCGCTGGTCCGTAAGGGCCCAGCGGACGCTCAGGTCGCTGTTCAGGCAGGTGAGCGGCTTCCCGGCCGGATGGGGGGAAAGCACATCCTCCTCCTGCTCATAGGCGACGCTCAGGTAGCCGTCCTCCAGGATAAACAGCCCTCCGGCCACTTGGACCTGGTTATATTGGAGGCGCACCAGTCCGTCCGCCTCCGTGCCGAGGGTATGGTAGGAAAAGCCCGGCGCGATTGCCTCCGGCGCACCCGGTTTCTCCTGGGCGCCCATTGCCATGCCAGGCAGAAGCATGATCGCCAATAGCAAACACCCTAAGATTCGCTTCATTCGCATACCCCTCCCTATTTCCGCAAAAAAGGGGTAAAGCGCCGCAAGCCCCCTTTGTGAATCAGAACGGATTTGATCTGCCATTTCTTGCATGGATTGGGAATGTCTGCATGTGGGCTTCAAAAGCTCCAGTCCCGCCCGGCTGTATCGGGTCATATCAGGATGCTCTCTGTTGCCTTCATCGCTATTCTTCCGCCGCCCGCCGCATGTCCGCAACGCGCTGTAGGCCCACAATAAGCGTGTCCGCGCCGATCTGGCCCCCCACGTATTGCTCACGCAGGCGGCTTGCGGCGAGCGCGTGCCCAGAAGCGCCATAGCCCGAGTCAAAGAAGTCTTGCTCATATACATACATGTGCTCCGACAGCAAACCGTACGCTTGCAAAAAATCCAGCGACACAAGCCAGCGCCCATGCTGCGAGAAGTTTGCCGCGTCCTCCTGCCGCTCGGTCAGATCACATTCCAGATCTTCCGCCAGCCACGAGTCCTCATCATCGGCGAATGCTGTTGCTTTGGCGCGCAACGCATCCACCTCCTGGGCGTATTCTGCCAGCGTCGCTTCATAATCCGGATTGGGAACCGGCTGCCCGTCGCCGGGCATCCACAAAGCCCGCTTCTCCGGCGGCATGTTGCGAATGTCGCTTTCCAGGTACGCAATGGCCAGCTCCATATTGGGACTATTGGGGTTCACGAACAGCAGGCCCAGTGTAACCGGCAGCGTGTAGGGATGCTCCGCGTCAAGCGGCAATGGCAGAATGCCCGGCGCGCGATTGGCGGATAAAAGCTCTTCGTTGTAACCCATCACATCGCTCCACGTGCCCTCCTCAGCCATGCCCGGCAGCTTGGGCACCTGATCCCTCAGGGCCAGACCGGCACGGAACAGCGGTGTGTCGAAAACCAACGGCTCGCCGCTGCCTTCATAGTACGAAACATACTGTTGCATAAACATCTCGCAAAGCATGCGGGCTGCGCTCGTGGTTAACGGTTTGCTGTCCGGGTTCCCCTGGGCGTATTGCGCCATCCAACGGTTCAAAAACTCCGGAAGATCAAGGAACGTCTTTGGCAGCTGCTCCTGGGCAAGCCCTGTTTGATCCAGCAGCGCCTTCTTGTTTATTTCCAGCGTGCTTGCCAAGCCGCACACAAGGGGGACGCCCACCGCCTTGCCTTGGCGCGTGCAAGCATCGCGGAAGGCCGGGTACATGTCCGCTATCGTCTGTTGGAGCAGCGCGCTGGCTGACAGATCGGCGGCATAGCCCTCACTCTTCAGCGCCTGCCACAGCGAGTCCCCGGAGCTACACTCCAGAATATCCGCTTCAAGACCCGCGATGGCCCGCCGGTATTCCTCACCAGTTGATGGACTTTCCATCCACCAATCAGCGAAGCGCAGCGCTACGCCGGGGTGCTCCGCCAGAAAAGCGGCGTTCATCTCCTGTTCGCCGTAGAGCTCGACGGGGAGAGTAAGCGTGCGCGTACTCTTGTTGGGATCCAAGCGCCGCAGGTAGAATGTGCCACGGCTGATCAGCGCGGCCCATCCGCCGTCCAGGATTTTCATGGGTTGCACGCCCATGGAAATGGCCGTTTGAGGCAAGCACGCCGCGACCTGTCCACTGGCCGCTTGGACAGATTCGTATTGTTCGATATAGTTGCCCGCCCCCACATACAGCGTTTCTCCCTGGAGCGCGATCCCCCAGGTATCGTAGGGCAGCCCGCGCAACCAGGTGAATTCGCCTTGCTCGTCCAATTGGCAAAGGTCTACTACGCCACATGAGTCCGGCGCAACGATCACGCGCCCATCCGGGTCGCCGTAGAAGAGCGCGCCACTGCCGTTGAAATCATACATTGCCTGCGTACCATCCGGCGCAAACCGGTTGACGCCCTGCATATTGTAAATGGTATGCTCCCACAGCACGGTGAGCGTACCGTCATGCAAAATGGGCGCGGAAAACTCGTACATGCTGTAGCCGCCCCTTGCGTCCAGCAGGTCGGCGGTTTCCAGCATCCGTTCATCCCATACCGCGCCCGTGTCCCCATCGATGCGAAATAGGGCGCCCGACATAGTTTCCCAGCCGTACAGGAGGCCCTGATCGATCAGCAAAAAATCGGCCTCTCGGGGGAGGGTGCAAACTGGGGCTTCCGGAAATGCCCGGCCTGCTTGGAAGGTGAACAGATTGCGTTCTTTGTCCAGCAGGTATACGGTATCGCCCTGGGCGGCAATGGCGATAAAGTCCCCGTCGATGGCAAGCTCGCCGCTATCGGCAAAGGCCGTACACGCAAACAGAAGAATGAACAACATCAAAATCCAGAAAGATCGTTTCATTGCGGCAACTTCCTCTCCATGAGCCGTCCGTTTGCAGGCCCTGTCTTCCATGAGTAAACGGGCGAAACTGGATAATTCATCCATGACCATAACGCAAAAAGCGGGGCTTTCCGCAGACCTTATGCCAGGGAAAACCCCGTTCCTGGTGATAGCGGCTTCCTTTAGGATCCATCATGGCTGATCCCCGTGACACCGGGATTGGGCGTCACGATCCCCTGATTTACTCCGTTTGATCCGGCAGGGGAAACGCGTCGCCCCAGCCGCTGATATTGAACACCTGGCCGGATTCGGCGTCCAGCATCACATCAATTTCACCATAGGTGATGCCGTAGGGGTTTTCCAGTGTGCCGTCCGCTTCCACTTGATTCACCAGCACAACGCACCAATAGGGCTTGGTGGTCAATGTGGTTTCGGTGAGCCTGCCCGGGCAGAACAGGGGGACTGTCTCGTAGCCCACATACGCCTCCGGGACGAATCTCTCATGGTTTTGCACGGCCTCCAGGGCGGCGCGCACGGCCTGGTCCTCGGGGATGCCGTCCGGGCTTGGCAAAGCGAATCGATCCGGCATATACAGGGCGCGCTCCTGGTGGGTCCAGTGGTAATGATGCCCCTTGGTATCATACAGCGCGTCCCGCTGGCGCAGCTGGTCGGGGGTGATCTCCATTTCCCCCACGCGCTGGGCCGGAGTAAGCAGATACTGTTCAGGGTCCGAGACCACCTCCCGGGTCCTGGGATCCACCAGGACATAGTACCTGGAGAATGCCTTGTGCCCTCCCTTTGGATCCGGGGGATAGAAGGTGATCATCCATTTGGCCTGATCCTCCTTCCCCGGAACGGCGCTGTATTCCGCGCCCGCTTTGTAGGCGGAAAGCTCGGCCGGGTCAAAGCCGTATGCCTCCGCGACGGCGTCAAAGGCGATCTTCTCCGCCTCAGCCTGGGTCATTTCCACATCCTCCGGCCGGATGGGGTGCAAGGTATCCTCCGCGTCCACTCCAAGGAGCCCGTTTTCCCGCAGCACGTCCGTGTACCAAGCCTTGTCCTCCGGCGACCAATGCCCAATAGGGCCCTTGAGCGTCTCCAATATGGAAACAAAGCACACAACATCCTCCCGCACGCCCATCCCTTGGGTGACAATTTCAGTGGCCAGCTTCACGGTTTCCTGATCCGGCAAGCCGCCGGCCAGCAGCCGCTCCACCGCTTCGTCCCGCTGGATCAGGCCTTCCTCCAGCAGCATCCGCACCAGCTCCACCCGCTCCCCCGCCGGCCAGGTATCGAAAGAGCCCATGGTTCCCTCCAGCTCGGCTACCCGCTCCAAATTGCTCAGCACCAGCGCCACGGCCCCTGCCGCAAGCATCAGGACCAGCGCCGCCACCAGCGCCACAACCCAAATTTTCCTTTTCATAACCGGTTCCTCCTTCAAGAAAGACAGATCGTCCAATGTACGCGTTGCCCTTTGCTCAAACGCTTTGGACACCGGAGGCGTCAATCGGTGAAGATCGCCGGTTGAGATGGTACGTTTCCTCATTCGAAGGTCACCTCCGCCTTCAGGTTCTTTTCCAGCGCCTTTCTGGCGCGGTACAGCCGGTTCTTTACGGTGGATACTGTGATGTCCAGCGTCTGCGCCACTTCTTTTTCGCAATAGTGCTCGCCATACTTCAGAAGAAGCGGAATCCGGAGCTTTTCCGGCAAAGCAGCCATTGCCTCGGCCAGGCCGGAATCCGGAGGGATGTATACGCCGTTTTCGTCCATACGCTCTACGGGCGTCACCCGCATCCTGTGGCGCTGAATGTTCCGGCACTCATTGATCATCGTCCTGGTGAGCCAAGGGCGGAGCTTCTCCCTGTGGATTTTTTCGCGGTGAACCCATGCCTTCATCAGAGCTTGCTGCACAGCGTCCTGTGCGTCGGCATCCGAATGGACAATGCTCATGCCGATTCGATACAGCGTCGGGAACAATATTTTGGACACGTCGCAGAAAGCCTTCTCATCAACCATATGGTCCCTCCATGAAAGGTTCCTTTCGCTTAGTAAACGTTTTTGCATGGTCAAAAGTTAGATGTTTTAGAAAAGTTTTCCAAACGGACCGATATACATGGTATACTATTGGAAAGATATGGCCGCCAGCTTCTACGCCTTTGACGGCGAGCCAATGGAGGTGCTTTTGGATGAAAAGCCTGGTTGTTTATTATTCGTATACCGGCAATACAAAGCGGCTGGCGCAGGAGCTTGCGGCCCAGGAAGCCGCCGACATCGCGGAGGTCAGGGATCTCCGCCGCCCCGGGAAGATCAAGGCATTTTCTCTGGGCTGCCTTGCCGCCATGTGCGGCAAGCCCTGGTCCATTCAGCCGCTGAACGTTGATTGGGGGGCGTATGACCGCCTGATTCTGTGCGCCCCCGTGTGGGCCGGGAACCCTCCGCCCGCCGTCTATTCCCTGTTGGAGCGGCTGCCGCGGGGCAAGGCCGTATCGGTGAAAATGGTGTCCGGCAGCGGGCAGAGCCAATGCAAGGCGCGGCTGGAGCAGGCAATGCAAGGCAAAGGCTGTACCCTGGAGGGCTTTGCGGATATCAAGATGGGCTGACTGTGTCCCGTGGAGGAGTATTCCTACGGTGAGTGGGAAGGCGTATACAACGAGTTTGTCAAGGATAAGGAGAATGGTTTGGTAAAGCCGGGCGAAGCCATGCCATAAGGAGAAAAGATCATGTTTAGCTTTACGTACACGCTTGATGACAACGATTACTATGACTTCAATAAGTTCCATATGTATCACGCGCCAATGAACAGAAAAAGGGTTCAATATGGACGGTTCCTATGGCCTGTGACCTATATGGCGTTGGCGGCGCTTTTTTTCCGGTTGACACATAACGTGACGTCTTACTATATTTATGGTGCGATATCGGTTTGCTGGCTGCTTTTTTATAAGCAAATGAACAATTTCCTTCTTAAAAGGAGGTTGCTGAAGATCAAAAAGTCCGGGAAGCTCCCCTATGAGCCGCAAGTGACCATGGACTTTTCCCAGGATCAGATTACCGAAAAAACCTCCACAAGCGAAGCAAAATCGGATTATTCGCAGATCGAGCATGTTTTCACAGGTGATTCAGCCGTTTATGTTTACAAAAGCGCTTTTTCCGCTTATATCATTCCCAACCGGGTCTTTCGAGACGCCGACGAGAAAAAGAGCTTTATCGACTTTATGGAATCCAAAATTGTTCAAGGCGGCAAAGCAACCCCATAAGCCGAAACAGGATACGGGGCAGCGAGCCTGTGGCTCCATTTTCCGGGAACGCAGGCGGCGGAAGCATGGCTGCCAATAGCCAACCTCCCAGGCTTCGCTTCATTCGCATATCCCAGGGCGGCGCAACGGTCCCAGCGTTTGACATCCGGCCCCCTTAGGCGTATGATACCGTCAGAGTGACCGCTTTTGCCGATGAGGAGAATGATGCGCCGTGTATGCCGATTTGCACCTGCATTCCACTTTTTCCGACGGAACCGACACGCCGGCGGAGCTGTTTGCGTTGGCTGAGGAACACGGCCTGCGGGTCATCGCCATCGCCGACCATGATTGCGTCGGCGGCGTTGTTGCGGCTATGGCGCAGGGACTGCCGGGCAAAGTATCGCTGATACCCGCCATTGAAGTATCCACCATCGCCAACCGCAGGCTTTTGCATATGCTGGGATATTTTATCGACGTGCACAACCAGGCGCTGGCCCGGTTCATTGAGCGGATTTCCGCGGACAAGACGGAGAATACGCGCGTCAATTTTGAAAGCATCAAAGCCCGGGGTATCATCAGCTACGATTGGGAAATGGTATTGCGGCATCATCCGGAGCAGCCCCGGCTGTCCGGGGTGCATGTGGCCAATGCCATGGAGCGCGACGGGGCCGAGGCCCTGGGCATGACGCTGCGGGAAATGTTCCACACCTTTTTCATGCCCACAGGCTCCGGGTTCATTGAAACGGAAAAGATGAACGCCCTGGACGCCATCGCCATCATCAAAGACGCGGGCGGGATCCCCGTCATCGCGCATCCCAAGAGCATCGCCAACGACGACGTTGTGGCCGAGCTGCTCCGCGCCGGCGTGGAGGGACTGGAGGCGTTCCACCCCAGCCATACCCCGGAGGAATGCCAAAAATACGAGGCCATGGCTGTGGCGCAGGGCCTGTACGTCACGGGAGGGTCAGACTGGCACGGAAAAAACAGCGCCCCCGGCACAACCCATATGGGCTGCGTGGGCCTGCCCCATGACGGCTATGACATCTTCAAGCGCCTTGGCGGTTTCTCCTGATCTCCGGCAGATACCGGATGACGGGCGGATGCCGGGGGCAGGCCTGCCCCCACAGGCCGCGGGCCACCCATCGGCCCGCCGCCGCAAACAAGCCAAGTACCCACAAATAACCGGTATCCGTATCTAAAACAGGGAAAATCCAGAGGAATTTGAAAACTACGCGCTATGCCTATGAGGGACGCTGTTCGAAGCTAATTTTGCTCACTTTCTACCACGGAATCAACGATACAATAACGGTTACCGCTGAGCCTGCCGAGGGCATTCAGACCACGCCAGTCAACCTCATGAAGCATGGCCTTATCGTTTTTGAAGGAATCAAGTGAATCCCTTTCATAAAGCTCTCATCTTCATCATACGGTATTGGTTTCGCAGATATTTCCATTGCTTCCAGCAAATCTACTGCAACTAGGTTAATCACAAATTTTCTGGTCTGTTCGATGTTAATGACAGTGTCTTTTTTTGTCCCGTCCATACGATTCACTACCGAAAATGCCAATACGGGCGGATGCCATTGTAACCCTGTAGAAAAGCTGAAAGGTGCTACATTTGTTTCTCCGTTCATGTTTATAGAGGATACCCACACGATAGGCCGTGGTATTATGCTGCTTGATAACAAATCATGCGCATACCGTGCCTCCAAAAGCCTCAAATCTATTTCCACCTGGCGAAACTCCAGTGATAAAATATGGTTGCTTACATCTGCGGACGCCCCATGACAAAATAGCTGAGGTAAAACAGATGGGCGAAGCGTAATACGACACA
>JARKQO010000023.1 GCA_029974855.1 Eubacteriales bacterium | reverse complement strand
TCTATGCGAAACGTACTACCAGGAGACGGGGGAGACGGATCTTTTGCTTCCAGTCAAGGCAAAAAAACCGTCCCCCTGCCTCACCCGTGCCTCACATTCTGCTCTATGTCCATTATTCAAAAAGCAGGGCCTGCCGGTATTGGGGCGCTGGTTGGGGCGTAAAAGCAGGCTCTTTGCTCATTTGCCCGTCGGGCAGGTCGCCAATAAAATGCGAAGGATTGCGGTAGCTCAGCAGGATGAGCTCATCCCGGGCCCGGGTCATCCCCACATAAAACAGCCGTCGCTCCTCCTCGATATTGGCGTCAGGGCGGCTGGTCCTCAAAGGAATCCGGCCCTCGTTGACCCCGCAGATGAACACCACCGGAAATTCCAGGCCTTTGGCGGCGTGGATGGTCATCAAGGAAACCGCCTCCGGCGCATATACCTTGCCGCCGCTGCGGACCACGTCGCTTTCCCGGCCCAGGACCAGGTTGTGCATCAGAGCAGGCATCTTCTCATACATGAGGGCGGTATTGGCCAGCAATGCCATGGAATGGCTGTCGGACAGGTGATGGTCGTCCATCCAGGCCTCGATAATCGACCGGGGCTTTTCCTTCCGGATGAGGGCGGCATACTTTCTCAGCATCTCCGGGAAATTCCCGGGCCGGTCCGGCTGCTCCGGGGGAGGCGGCTCGATGCCTTCTATGATGCTGACCAGGGAGGCCAGGCTTTTCTTCCCGGCCCCGTAACTTGCCAGGATTTTTTGGTTCAGGTCGGCTGAACGGCTCTTTTCGCCTTGCAGGCATAGCCGCAGGGAGGCGGTGTCACCGGGGTTGAGTAAAAATTTGAAAAAAGCCAGGGCCTGGCTCACCGGCTGATCGGCCAGGAAATCCTCCCGCCCGGCCACCACATAGGGGATCCCCTCTTGGGACACGCATTGCTCCAGAATGCGCGCCTGATGGTTGGTGCGGTAGAAGAGGGCCAGGTCGGAAAAGCCCCGGGCTTCCGATCTTTTTTTACGAGAAGCCGCCAGGGCCTGGCTGTCCAGCATATCGATCCCGCCCACCATCCGGTTGAT
>JARKQO010000017.1 GCA_029974855.1 Eubacteriales bacterium | reverse complement strand
GCTCATCCCGGCAATGGCGTTCGCGAGTTGGTCCGTATCCGGGGGCACGGCGGGGGGCTCCTGGCCGAGCTGTCCCTCCGGGGGCATGCCCTTGCCGACCGTCTGAAAGCCCACCTCCTTCATGGCCTCCAGCAGCGCCTGGAGGGCCTGCCGGGTAGCCTCCCGGTCCTCTCCGGCGGCGGCGGTCTTATAGACCTCCAGGAGGGCGGTGAGGGCCTTTGCGGTATCCTCATTCTCCAGGGCGGCGATGGACTCCTCCGCCTTGCTAATCTGGAAGGGATCGCCCTTCCCCCGGGCCTCAGGGGGCGTGCCGTCACGCTGGCCCTCCTGACCGGCCTTGGGGTCGCCCCCCTGGGGCGGAGCGCCCTGCTGGGACGAGCCCTCCTGGGCCGGGCTGCCGCCGGGGTTATTGCCGCCCTGGCTGCCCGAGGGGGGCTGTCCGCCTTTTTGGCCGCTCGGGGGCACGGGGGCCGCTTTTCCGTCGCCCTGGGCCAAGGCTCCGGGCGTCAGCAGGCTGAGCCCAATCAACAGCACCAGCGCCAACGATACCAGTTTCTTCATCCAAATCATCCTTTCCGGTTGTCTTTCCAGTGGTTCTTTGTGAGAAAACCCGGGGGAGGCCTGGGATACGGCGTCGCCTCCCCTTCCATGGCGGCCTTTGGATTCCGCAAGCCTATGGTATCAAGGGCGATTGATAGGGCTGTGTGCTGAATGTGAGGAATGTATGAAGAATAAAAGAAGAAATATGGAAGGGATTGCCAGGGGTGCGCCAAAAAAGCCGCCCCCGGCGGCTTTTTTGGCGTGGGGGTTTCCCTTACTCCATCAGCTTATCCCGTAACAATTCAAGTCCGTGCTTCTCCACCCGGGACACATAGGACCGGGAGATGCCCAGCATCTCCGCGATTTCATGCTGGGGATGGATCCTTCCATCCTTTAGGCCGTAGCGCATTTTCAGCACCAGCCGCTCCCGCTCCGGCAAGGAGGGCAGGGCCGCGTGAATCTTGCTGAGGGTGACGCGGCGGAGCGCCTCCGCCTGCGCCACGTCCGGGGGCTCGTTCAGGCTGGTGTCCGCCTGCTGCTTGCGGCTTTGCCGCAGGCACATCAGCACCGCGTTTTCAATCCCCCAGAGTTTCATCCTACCCTCTCCTTTGCTTGTTGTAATTCAGTTTCTTCACTCTTGAACAGGAATGGCCAGGTGCTCTGCATCATAGCGGACATCGCGACAAGTGCCTTGAATCTCTTTGCCAGCAAGCTTTTGATGGCAGCTGAGACAAACGTACACCACGACCACTTCCTGAACACTATAAGCCGAAATGTTTGGAATGTCAAATAAAAACATCATAATTGATGATGAAATACCATGAAAGATAAGGAAAGAGCGTAATAGATAAATTAGAATGTCATCAAGGAGTGATGTAAAATGGCGGAAGAAATGCTCTTGCTGCCTGACCGTATCAGACGGCTTCGTGAGCAGAACGGAATGACCCAATCTGATCTGGCGCGCAAGGTCGGTCTTACCCGCTCCAGCATTAACGGTTGGGAAATGGGGCTGGCCGTGCCTTCCACTGTCAATATTGTTGAACTCGTAAGAATTTTTCACACAACAGCAGATTTTCTTCTCGGACTGACCGATCAAGAAGCGATAGCTCTTGCCGGATTGACGGAATCGGAGAAGAAGGTGATTTACAGCATGGTGGAATGCCTCCGGATTCGTTCAAAATAGGATAAGGGCAGGGACTGAAGCAAAATAAAGGAAGCCGCTTGATTTGACTTACAATAAATACCCCCGGATTCCCGGTGCTCATGCCGGATGCCGGTGTCCAGAAGGAACCGCTTGCCGCAGTGTGGCGATTCGTAGCTTTCTCCCCCTACTCCATCAGTTTATCCCGTAACAACTCAATCCCGTGCTTCTCCACCCGGGACACATAGGACCGGGAACTCCCCAGCATCTCCGCGATTTCATGCTGGGGATGGATTCTTCCGTCCGCCAGGCCGTAGCGCATCTTCAGCACCAGCCGCTCCCGCTCCGGCAAGGAGGGCAGCGCCGCGCGGATTTTGCTGAGGGTGATGCGGCGGCGCACCTCCTCCTCCACCACGTCCGGGGCGGTGCCCAAAATATCCACAAAGGAAACGGCGTTGCCGTCGCTGTCCGTGCCCAAGGGTTCATTCAGGCTGATGTCCGCCTGCTGCTTGCGGCTTTGCCGCAGGCACATCAGCACCTCGTTCTCAATGCATCGCGCCGCGTAGGTGGACAAAGAGGTGCCCGTGCTCATGTTGAAGGTACGCACCGCCTTAATGAGCCCCACGGCGCCAATGGAGATCAGATCGTCAAAGCTGCATCCGGGCACCTTGTATTTCCGGGCCACGTGCACCACCAGGCGCATGTTGTGTTCAATGAGGCGCTGGCGCGCCTCCTCGCTGCCCGCCTGCATCTCCAGCAGGGCCTCCCGCTCCTGGGTCGGGCTCAGGGGTTTTTTGAAGTTTTGCTGGCCGGAGATGTACCCCAGCAAAAACAGGCAATCCTTGACGATCCAAAGCAAAAACGCTGAAAACAACCCCATCGCCTCCCCTAGGAGCCTATGAAAGGCCGGCTTGGCCCTATGCGGGGGGACGCCCCGCAGGCGGGCGTCCCGGGCGGAGGCATCACCGGCGTTGGCGCGACATAAGCACAAAAGGAGGAAGATTCCCTCCTTTCCTCACAAAACCCTGCCCCCAAACCTTGTGAAAAAGGACCCAATATGGTATGATATCACAGGATATGCACGAATTTGTAACCAGGCCGTAATGAACGCCACGCTGCTTTACCCTACCTGTTTGGGGCATCCCTGATTCCACACCCAAGGAGGCATACTATGGCAGGCTACGTATCGGACGCGGTCATCCGCAGGCTTCCGGGCTACTACCGGCATTTGAAGGAACTGGAAAGGGAAGGGGTGCGCCAGATTTCCTCCCAGGAGCTGGGGGAGAGGATGCGCCTCACCGCCTCCCAGATCCGGCAGGACATCAACTGCTTCGGCGGTTTCGGCAGGCAGGGATACGGGTATGCTGTTTCTGAGCTCCGGGAGAATATCGGCAAGATTTTGGGGGTGGATGTGCCCCATTCCATGGTCATCGTGGGAGCGGGCAACATCGGCCGGGCCATCGCCAATTCCGATTCCTTTCTGGCCAGCGGCTTCCACACCACCGCCATCTTCGACGTGGACCCCCGGAAGGTGGGCGAGCAAATCGGCGGGCTCACGGTGGAGGATATGGCGAATATTCGCCGTTATATTGCGGACAATAAGGTGGATATCTGCATCCTGTCCGTTCCGGCGGATACGGCCCAGGCAGTGGCCCAGGAGCTGTGCGATTGCGGCGTGGAGGCCTTTTGGAACTTCGCCCCGGTGGATTTGAAGCTCCCGGAGGGATGCGTGCTGATGAACGTCCATTTGGAGGAGGGCTTGCAAGAGCTGTCCTACCGGATGCTCAATAAGCGCCCCCGGTGACCCGCCTTGGCAAGGGAGGGTTTTTCCATGGAAACATGGGATCAGCAAGATGTGAATAACCCGGAGCTGTATACGCCCCGGTCCTACCCCCAGGTGAAGCAGGCGCCCCAGCGGCTGTACAGCAACGCGGGGGAGTTTGCCGTGCCGCCCTCCTTTTCGGGGGCTCCCGTGCCCCTGGCCGCCGGGGCCTATGGCCCCCAGGCCATGGCCCAGGAAGGGCCAGATCCCCGGGGGGATTTCCTTTTCGATGAGGAATGGGCCTGGGATATGTCGTTGGGGGCCGTTCCGGAGCAGCCCCGGCCGCCTGCGGCCAAGGGCAAAAAGGAAAACGGCTCCGCCCCGCCGCCCCAGGACCCCCAAGCCCCGCAAAAGCGGGCAAAACAGGGAACCCCCTCAGGGGGAAAGGAAGGCTCCTCAAGGGCTAAGGGAACCCCCTCAGGGGCCAAGGGCCCGGAGAAAACGGGGTTTTTCTCCAGCCCCTATTGGTACGTGGCGGTGATCACCGTCTGTACGGCGGCTTTGGCCTTCATCGCCGTGATGATGATGCCCCAGGTCACAGGCTACTTCTGGAAGGACGTGGACAACTACGCCTTCATCAACGGGGAAATTTTGCGCTACGACCGGCAGATTGCCCAAAACTACAAGCAGTCCAAGGAGTACCTCCAGCAGGAGGTGATCTATCCCGGCGTGTTTGTGGACGGCAACCACGTGGGGGGCATGACCCTCCAGCAGGCCCAGGAGGCTTTGGCCGGCACCCAGATGACCGCGCAAAACCTGTTCTCCGTAAGCGTGGCCATTGGCAACAAAACCTGGACCTTTGACGGCAACAATGTGCCCGCCACCCGGGATTTGGGCAACGTGCTCCAGCGGGCCTACGCGGTGGGGCGCACCAACACCACCGCCATCCGGGGCACCCACATCACCCCCTTCCGGGAGCGGTTGAACACCGTCATGGCCCTGCGGGAGGCCGGGGTCAACCTCAGCGCCAGGGCCGCCTACGACCACGACACCGTCCGCAGGCTGGTGGAGGAGATCGTGGCCTATGTGACCCGGGAGCCCCGGGACGCGGCCCTCCAAAGCATTGACATCGCCAGCCATACCTTGCTGTTCACCGAAGAGCAGGTGGGGGTGGCCATCGACGGGGAGGCCCTGTACCAAAGGCTCACCGCCAGCCTGGATGGCGGCGAGCGGGGCGCCACCATCACCGTGGAGCCGGTGCTGACCCAGCCCAAGGTGACCAAGGCCCAGCTCAGCGCCCACTTTCAGCGGGTCGCCGCCTATACCACCGATACCACCGGCGATAGCAACCGCAACAACAACATCAACCTGGCCTGCCAGGCCATCACCAGCACCGTGCTGATGCCCGGGGAGACCTTCAGCTTCAACGCGGCCACAGGGCAGCGCACCATCGAGAAGGGGTACCGGGAGGCCGGGGCCATCTCGGCGGGCCAGAGCATCGAGGAGGTGGGGGGCGGCATCTGCCAGGTGTCCTCCACGCTGTTCAACGCCGTGGCCCGGGCCGATCTGGAAATCGTCAGCCGCAGCCCCCACGCCTGGCCCAGCACCTACGTGAACCGGGGCGAGGACGCCACCGTGAACTGGCCCAATCTGGACTTTCAGTTCCGCAACAACCGGGATACCCCGGTCTATTTGGTGGCCTACTACCAGAACCGCAAATGCTCGGCGGAAATCTGGGGCTTCCCCCTGGGGGAGGGAATCACCATCGAGCTCACATCCAAAGTGGTCAAAACCACAGAGCCGCCCCTGGAGGTGCGCTATGTGGTGAACCCCAACATGACCCCGGGCACCAGCAAGGAGACCATCAAGGCCAGAACCGGCTACGTGGTGGACACCTATAAGGTCTGGTACCAAAACGGCACGGAAATCAAGCGGGAGAAGATGCACACCAGCACCTACAAGCCCTACCAGCGCACCATCGAGTACAATTGACAGCCCCTGCCGGCCCCATTCCCCAGCCGTCACAGGCGCGCCGCCCGGCCTTTGGCCCGGCGCGGGCCTTGCAAATATTCCCAATCTTCCGTACAATAGAACCAAAGCAGGAAAGAGAGGTTCCCTGGATGTTGAACTTTGACTTTTATTCTCCGGCCCGGATTTTGTTTGGAAAAGGCACCGAAAGCCAGATCGGCGGGCTGCTGAAGCCCCATGCCGGCAAGGTGCTGGTGCATTACGGCGGCGGCAGCATCAAGCGCAGCGGCCTGTACGACAGGGTGATGGAATCCCTGAAAAGCAGCGGCCTGGCCGTGGTGGAGCTGGGGGGCGTTGAGCCCAACCCCAGGCTGTCTTTGGTGCACGAGGGCATCGCCCTGTGCAGGCGGGAGAAGGTGGAGCTGGTGCTGGCTGTGGGCGGCGGCAGCGTCATCGACTCCGCCAAGGCCATCGCCATGGGGGTGTACTACGAGGGCGACGTGTGGGACATGTACCAGCAGGGCAAGGAGATTGAGAAGGCGCTGCCCGTAGCCACCATCCTCACCATCCCCGCCGCCGGAAGCGAATCCAGCGGCGACACGGTGATCACCAACGAGGCCAAGAAGCTGAAGTACGGCTATGGCAGCCCCAGGCTGCGGCCCCTTCTCAGCGTCATGAACCCGGAGCTGTTCTTCACCTTGCCCAAGGAGCAGATTGCCGCCGGGGTGGCGGACATGATGAGCCACGTGTTCGAGCGGTATTTCACCAACACCACCCACACCGATTTGACGGACGGGCTGTGCGAAACCGTGCTGCGGACCTTGATGAAGAACGCGCCCTTGGCTTTGGCTAACCCGGAGGACTATGACGCCTGGTGCGAGCTGGGCTTTGGGGGCACCGTGGCCCACAACGGCCTGGTGGGCATGGGCCGCCAGCAGGACTGGGCCTGCCACGATATGGAGCACGAGCTCTCCGCCCTCTACGACGTCACCCACGGCACAGGCCTGGCGGTGCTGACCCCGGCCTGGATGCGATACGTATACCGGGATAATGTGAACATGTTCGTGCAGTTCGCGGTGAACGTGATGGGGGTACAGGGCAGCTACCGGGACCCCGAGGCCATTGTCCTGGAGGGCATCGCCCGGCTGCGGGAATTCTTCCGGAAGATGGGCATCCCCGGCACCCTGTCGGAGCTGGGCATCGGGGAGGACAGGCTGGAGGAGATGGCCAAGAAGGCCACCAAGGCGGCATTTGGCAAAGAAAACCCCCTGGGCGGGTTAAAAAAGCTGTACTGGCAGGATGTGCTGGCCATTTACCAATCGGTGCGGTAGGGCGGCAGGGGGCCTGGGGTTTTGGGTCTGGGGCCCATGCCCCGGGCCCCCTGGTTTCCCAGAAAGGAGGAGGACACGCCATGAAGCAGCGGGAGATTGTGAAAACCGTCCAGGGCCAGCGGGCCGTGGACGGGGCGGGAGTCAAGCTGGTGCGGGTGCTGGGGCACCGGGACGTGAAGGACTTTGACCCCTTTTTGATGCTGGACTCCTTTGACTCCCGGGACCCCTCGGACTATCTCCCGGGCTTTCCCACCCATCCCCACAGGGGGATCGAAACCATCACCTATTTGATATCCGGCCGGATCGACCATGAGGACAGCCTGGGCAATAAGGACACCATCCACGCCGGGGAAAGCCAGTGGATGACGGCGGGCAGCGGCATCTTGCACCAGGAGATGCCCCAGGCCTCCGACAGGATGCTGGGCTTTCAGCTGTGGCTGAACCTGCCCAAAAAGGAGAAGATGGCGGAGCCGGCCTATCTGAGCATCACCCGGGACATGATCCCGGCGGTCCGCTCCGGGGGCAGCACGGTGCGGGTGCTGTCCGGGCGGTTTGGGGACGCTGTGGGGGTCACGCCCCTCCACATCCCCGCCACCCTGTACGACGTGGAGGTACCCGCCGGGGAGGGCATCCAGCTGGCCACGGACCCGGAGGAGACGGTGTTCGTGTTTTTGATCCAGGGCAACGGCCTCATAGGCAGCCGGACCATTCCCCCCAAAACCGCCGTGCTGTTTGGCAAGGGGGATCTGATTGACCTGGCCGCGCCCCCCCAGGCCCCCTTGCGCTTCATCTTCTTCTCGGGCAGGCCCCTGGGGGAGCCCGTGGCCTGGGGCGGCCCCATTGTGATGAACACTCCGGTGGAGCTGGAGCAGGCCTTTGAGGAGCTGCGCCAGGGGGTGTTCATCAAGCATGGGAGGGTTCGGGAAATGGGCCGGCCCATGGGCCGGGAGCTGGGCACCTAAACAGGGTTCACAGGCCGGGGGAGCCCCTTACGGGAGGGAACGGACATGAAGCACAGCCACCGCTTCTTTCGCAACGTAGACTGCAAGTATTTTCCCTGTCATCAAAATTGCGATCCGGAGCGGTTCAACTGCCTTTTCTGCTTCTGCCCCCTCTACCACCTGGGGAAGGAGTGCGGGGGCAACTTCCGCTACCTGGGGAAGCGGAGCGATGTCAAGAGCTGCCAGGACTGCGTTTTGCCCCACGATCCGGATTTTTACGCTGTGGTGATCCAAAAGCTGAAGGAGCGGCGGGAATAGAGGCCCCGGGCCTTCCCCAAGGGCCCGGCCCCCGCCTCCGGGGGCCCTTCTCATGGCCGGTCCCGGGGGGGCGGGTCCACCCCGTACATCCGGGCCACGGCGCCCCGCACCTCCTGGTAGCTGGTGCAGCGGCACAGGTTGGACTGGAGCCATTCCTCCACCACGTACTCCTCCGGCAAAGTGGGGTACTGCTGCCCAAGGGCGTGGCACACCATCAGAAACCCGGAGGTGCAATACCCGCACTGGAAGGCGTTGGCGTCCACAAAGGCCTGCTGCACCGCCGCAGTGCCCTGGAAGCCTTCTACCGTTTGGATCTCGTGGCCCTCCGCCTCCGCAGCCAGCATCAGGCAGGACTTGGCGGGCCAGCCGTCCACCATCACGGTGCAAGCGCCGCAGTCCCCGTTCCGGCAGCCGGGCTTGGCGGCGGTGAGCCCCAGCTGCTCCCGCAGCACGTCCAGCAGCACATCCGAGGGCCGGGCCAGCACTTGCCGGGCCTCCCCGTTCACCGTCAGGGAGAGTACGGTTTTTCCTTCATATCGCACCATGCTGCCAATCCTCCACCAGGGCTTCCTGAGAGTTTTGGAACGCGAACAGGCGGTAGTCCCCGGGGCTTTCCCCGGTGCTCAGGGCCGGCTTGGGCAGCAAAGCGGCCACCTTCTCCGCCCGGGCCCGGGGGGAGGCCCCCCGGTCGCCCAGCACCTTTTCCATGGCCTCGCTGCGGAAGGGATAGGGGCACAGGCCCGAAAAGGCGATCCGCAGCTGGTCCTCCTTCCACAGGGCGCAGAGGGTCACCAAGGGATAGTCGATCTTCTCGTTCCGGGTCCGCTTGATATGGGCATGGCGGGCTTGCAAGGCCCAGGGGGGCACATGGACCTGCACCACCATCTCCCCGGGCTCCAGGCGCATCCGCCCGTCAAAGGCCTCCCGGAAGGGCGCCTCACGCTCCCCCCGGGGGCCGTACAGGGTGATCTGTGCCTCCGCCAGCAGCAAGGGCAGGCTGGTTTCCCGGTACCGGATGGTGCCGCACAGGTTGCCTCCCAAGGTGATCCGGCATTGGTTGCTGTGGTCCGCGATCCTGCCGCAGGCCAGCCGCAGCAGCCCGAACAGCCGGGATTCCTTCACCTCGTTCAGGGTGCAGGCCGCCCCCAGATGCACCCCCTCGCTGTCTGCCGAGAGCCGCTTGCACTCCGGGATGTTCTTGATGTCGATGACAGCCCCGGGCCGGATGGTTCCAGCCCGGCACATGGTAATCACCTCGCTGCCCCCGGCATAGTACAGGGGGCTTTTTCCCGCCGCCTCCAGCTGGGCATAAGCCTGGACCGCCTCCGCCAAGCTGGCGGCCCGGCAGTATTCAAAATCAAAGGGAATCATGAGCCACCTCCCGCCCCTGCCCGCCAGAGGCTTTCGGGGGTCAGGGGCAGGGCCGTCAGCTCCCGGCCAAAGGCCGTGGACAGAGCGTTGCCCAAGGCTGCGGGCATGCCGATGATCCCATGCTCGGAATAGCAGCGCACCCCGTAGGGGGAGCCCTCCTGGGGGGTTTCCACAAAGCGCACCCGGTACTCCGGCTCCTGGCCGATGTGCATGGGCTTGTAGGAGCGCAGGTTGGGGGATAGGGGAGCCCCTTTATCGTCCCAGGCCAAGGCCTCCCGGCTGGCCAGGCTCAGGCCCATGGCCATGCCCCCGGCCGCCAGGGCCCGCATCAGCCCGGGGTTGATGGCCTTGCCCACGTCCATCACCGTGGAGGCGGTGAGAATGCGGTAGGTGTAAGTTTTCAGGTCCGCCTCCACCTCCACCACCTGGGCCCCCAGGGCCCAGCCGGGGCCGGTTTTGCCCTGGCCCGTCTGGGGGTCCAGGAGGCTGAGGCCCTTGAGCATGAACCCGCCCCGCCCCAGCACAGGCTCCCCCAGAGATTGGCCGTCCGGGGCCTTGTAGCCCTGTACCACGTCCTGGAAAGCCAAAAACTGGGCCGGGTTTTGGGCCGCGAAGATGCGCCCGTTCTGGACCCGCACGTCCTCCGGGGCGCAGCACAGGGCCTGGCCCCCGATCTTTCGCAGCTGGTCCAGCGCGTCCTGGGCGGCCCGCAGCACCGCCCGCCCAGCCATGTGGCCCGTGAGGCTGGCCACGGTTTTCCAATGCTCCGGGGCCAGTTGGGTGTCCACCCCCATCACCACGTGGACCTGGTCCGGCGGGATGCTGAGGCAGTCCGCCAATATCTGCGCCAGCTGGGTCTGGCTGCCGGAGCCCATCTCCACCACCCCGGTGTTCAAATTCACGCTGCCGTCGGGGTTGAAGGTGACCAGGGCGCCGGAGATAGCATCCGTGGGCGGGTTTTCCGTTTTCCAAAAGCAGGCCACGCCCTGGGCCCGCACGGTGTTTTCCTTCACCGTTACCGGCCCGCCCCCCTGCCACCCGGAAAGCTCCTGCACCCCCTCCAGGCATTGGGTCAAATCCCCGGTGAGGCTGGGGGTGCACACCACCTGGGTGGGGGTGAGGCTGCCGGGGCGGATGGCGTTTTTCATCCGGAGGGCCAAAGGGTCCAGGCCGCACTGCCGGGCCAGCATGTCCATGGTCCGCTCCACGCAGAAGGTGTAGGATTCGTGGGCAAAGCCCCGAAAGGAGGTGGCATAGGTGTGGTTGGTATATACGCAAAAGGCGTCGCAAGACAGGCTTTCGATGTGGTAGGGGCCCGTGCAGTCCACGGCGATGGCCTTGGCCATGTTGGGGGCAATGTCCGCATAAGCCCCGCAGTCCACCCACCAGGTCATGTCCGCCGCCTGGAGCAGCCCCTCCCGGGTGGCCCCCAGCACGATCTGGGCCTCCAGCCCCATGCGGCAGGGGGCCGAGGCCATGTCCTGCTCCCGGGGGATGGTAAGGCGCACGGCCTTGCCCCCTACGCTGCGGGAGGCCAGATAGGCCAAAATCTCCAGAAACACCGGGGCCTTGCCCCCAAAGGCTCCCCCCAGCAAGGAGGTTTTCACCTGGATCTGCCCCGCCGGGATGAAGAAGGCCTCCGCAAGCTGCTTGCGCACCACGTAGGGGGCCTGGGAGGAGGTGGAGATCAGCACCTTGCCGTCGGCGGAAATCTGGGCCCGGGCGGTGCGCACCTCCATGGCCATATGGTCCGAGGGGGGCATGGTGAAGCGCTGCCGGGCCACCACCTCACAGCCCGCCAGCACCTGGGCCGCGTTGCCCTTGCGGATGCGGTAGGCGCTGGCGATGTTGGTGCCCTCCCGGGGGCTCACATCGCTGACGATCCGGGTGTACTGGCCCACCTGCCCGTGGATCAAAGGCGCGTCCGCCGCCAAAGACTGGGAGGGGGTCAAGGAGAAGGGCAGCGGCTGGTATTCCACCCGGATGCTCCGGGCCGCCCGCTCCGCCGTGGGCTCGTCCTGGGCCACCACCAAGGCCACCGGCTCCCCGGCGTAGCGCACCACCCCCCGGGCCAAGGCGGGCCGGTCCTGGAGCATGGGGCCGAAGAGTTCCGGGTCCTCCGCCCCGGTGACCACGGCCTTCACCCCCTTGATGGCCAGGGCAGGGGAGGTATCCAGGCTCACAATGCGGGCATGGGCCTGGGTGCTGGTCAGCAGCCGGGCGCACAGCAGCCCCGTGGTGGGAAAATCGTCCGTATACAGGGCCTCTCCCGTTACCTTGTCCCAGGCTTCCTTCCGCTGAAGGGTTGTTCCGATGGTGGCATTCACGCAGCGAAGCACCGCCCTTTCCCGTCGCGGCTCAGTTTGCCCGGTTTCCGGTGCGTATATACCCAAGGGGAAGTATAGGGATGTGAAAAAGGGGCCGCAGCTTTTTACTTGGCTACGGCCCCTTTTTTCTGTGTCAACAGGGTATTGATATCTTGCCGCCTTTTGGCTGGGGTAGCAGGATTTGAACCTACGAATGCGGGAGTCAAAGTCCCGTGCCTTACCGCTTGGCGATACCCCAAGGAAAATGGGGTGAGCAGTGGGGTTCGAACCCACGACATCCAGAGCCACAATCTGGCGCTCTACCACTGAACTATGCCCACCACAAATGGCGCGCCTGAAGGGATTCGAACCCCTGACCCACGGCTTAGAAGGCCGTTGCTCTATCCGACTGAGCTACAGGCGCATGGCCGTTTCAGGCCCGGGGAATACCCTCAAGCAAACCCGCTGACGATTTCAAATTATACCATTGGCCCGGGTGGATGTCAAATGTTTTTTCGGGGAGAGTCCCTGTTTCCCGCACGGCCCCGGCCCGCCTGCTCCGCCACCAAAAGTTTGCGTTTCATGCAGCAAAAACCCTCCTTTGGTTCATACTGCTTTCAGGAGGTGTTTGGGTTGGAATCCATGTGGAGCGCTACGGCGGCCCTTTCGCAGCGGGAGTCTTTGCAAGGGGATATGGAAACGGATGTGCTGGTGATTGGGGGAGGCATGGCGGGCATGCTGTGCGCCCATATGCTACAAAGCGCGGGCAGGCAGGTGGTGGTGGCGGAAGGCCGCCGGGTGGGGAGCGGCGTCACCGCCAACACCACGGCGCAGTTAAACACACAGCAGGGGATGGTTTTCAGCAAATTTCTGAAAGGTATGGGAAAAGAAAAGACGTCTTTGTTCATCCAGGCCAACCAGAAGGCCATCCAGGCCTTCAAAGCTTTGGCCCGGACCATAGCCTGCGACCTGGAGGAAAAGGACGCCCACCTGTTTTCCAGGACGGACCGGCAGGGGCTGGAGGAGGAGGTCCGGGCTTTGCAAAGCCTGGGGGTCCAGGCGGAGCTTGTGGAGGAGCTGCCGCTGCCCGTACCCATCGTGGGGGCGGTGCGCTTTCCCCACCAGGCCCAGTTCCACCCCCTGCGCTTTCTGGAGGGGATCAGCAAAAACCTGAAGGTGTATGAGAATACCTTTGTGAGAGGGCTGGAGGAAACCACAGCCCATACCGACCGGGGCCGCATCCGCGCCAGGCGGATCATCGTGGCCACCCACTTCCCCTTTCTCAATACCCATGGGGGATATTTTCTGAAGATGTACCAGCACCGCTCCTATGTGATCGCCCTGGAAAACGCGCCGGACCTGAACGGGCTGTA
>JARKQO010000015.1 GCA_029974855.1 Eubacteriales bacterium | reverse complement strand
CCAGGGGAGAAGCGCAGGAGGAAAGCACCAGGGCTACCCCCAGCAGCGGAACCAGGAGCTTCGCTCCTATTGCCTTCATTCCGTCCCCTCCTCCCGGTAAGCCCGGGGACTAACCCCCTCCAGCTTCTTGAATACACGGCTGAAATACGCGTAGTCGCCGTATCCCACCATCTGCGCCACCTCCGTGATATTGCTCGTCCCCTGGCGTATCAGCTTCTTGGCCTGCTCCACCCGCACGGTGGAAAGGTAGAGCATCAGGTTGCACCCCACCAACTGCTTGAACCTCCGGGAAAGGTAGCTGTCGTCCACGGCAAAGCGCTCCGAAAGGCTCCGCAGGGACAGCTCGTCACAGTAATGAAGATCGATGTATTCCTTCACCCGCCGCACCGTATCCCGGATGGTATCGCTCTGGCCGCCCATGGGTAGCGCGGCGAAATGCTCGTCCTCCATTTGGGCAAGCAGGCTGAAGGTCTGGGCCAGGTCCAGCCGGTCCACGCTGTCCAGTAAGGACTCGATGAGGTTATCCATGGCCAGCAGGGGCGCGGCGTTTGGCCCCGCCTCGGCGGAGTGGCGCAGGACCCATGCCACGCCGCTTGCGCAATGCAACAGTTCCATCACGGTCCATTGTTCCTGTGCGCAACGGTACAGGCCCGTCTGCTCCACCAGCGCGTCAAAGAGCTCCCGCTGCTGCATACCCGCCGCCCGTTCCAACTGGCGCTGGATGTCCGGGGAAAGGCGCTGAACAGGGGCACCGCGCTCCATCTCCCCCACCCAGCCCAGGGAGGTTCCCCCAAGGCAAGGGCGGTGCAGAAGGGCATTCCGTGTTTCATCGTAGGCCTTGCGCAGATCGCCAAAGGAGAGGTAATGCCGGCTGACCACGGCTTGAACAGGAGCGCCGAACAGAGCCTCCATGCGCTCCAGCAATGGGGGAACGGCCTGCCGCAATGCCCCCTCGTCCGCCTCGGCGATCAGCAGAAAGTGGCTGAGGTGGTACAAGTCATGAACCACC
>JARKQO010000014.1 GCA_029974855.1 Eubacteriales bacterium | reverse complement strand
GACAACCGGCTGGCTTTGGAGGTTTTCACCAAGCTGTACCGGTTCTGCCGCACCTGGGCCAGCTTTGGCCGCATCCACCCCAACCCGGTGCTGCGGCCCGCCATCGAGCTGAAAACCGGCCTGAAGCTGGGCCCGGCCCGGGGCCCTCTGGCCCCCATCCGGCCCGAGGAGCTGGAGAACCTGAAGCGGACCATGCACGAGCTGAACATCCTGCCCTGATCAAGCCACAACGTGATCGTCTAAGGGCCGCCGGGGAATCGCTCCCCAGCGGCCCTTTTCAGCGCCCGTTTCTATTGGCTCTGTTTGTTCTATTTGCTCTATCCAGCTTCCCCTACAGCAGCTGGGCCGCCTCCCTGTCCAGCAAAAACAGCGCGTTGGCATGGGCCTGGAGCATGCTGGCGGGCACCCGGGGGGACATCTCCCCCCGGATGGATTCGTACACGGCCTGGGCCTTGTCCTGGCCCGTAGCCAGCAGCAGTACGCACCTGGCGTTCATGATGGCCCCGATGCCCACGGTGACGGCCTGGCGGGGCACGTCCTCCTCCCGGTCAAAAAAGCGGCGGTTGGCCTGGATGGTGCTGGGGGTCAGATCGCTGACATGGGCCCCGTACACCAGTTGGTCCCCGGGCTCGTTGAAGCCCACGTGGGCGTTGTGGCCGATGCCCAGCAGCTGCACGTCGATGCCCCCCGAGGCGGCGATGGCCCCGTCGTAGCGGGCGGCCTCCCACAGCAGGTTTTCGGCGTTGCCGTCGGGCAGACGGGTGTTTTCCGCCGGGATGTTCACATGGTCAAACAGCTCTTGGCCCATGAAAAAATGATAGCTGCACGGATGCTCCGGGGGAAGGCGGCAATATTCGTCCAGGTTGAAGGTGCGGACCTGGGACAAATCCAGCACCCCGGCCCGGTGCAGGCGGATTAATTCCTGATAGGTGGGGATGGGGGAGGAGCCTGTGGCCAGCCCCAAAACGCTGTCTGGCTTGCGGAGCACCTGGGACGCTACCAGCAAAGCCGCAGCCTGGGCCACCTGGTCCGGATTGTCGAAAACGTGAACCTGCATAAAGCACCCTCCCGATAATACGTTCTAAGCCAAATCCTTTTGAGAAAAGAAAAAAATATAATACACCCTTGCCAGTATAGCAAGGGTGTCGAGTTTTGTCAATTCCCCTGGGCAATGGATCAGCGGAGCAAATGCCCGTATTCCCGCACAAAAAAGTCGTCCGCCGGGCACAGGGCATAGGCCTCAATCTCCCCCGGCTCCACCCAGCGGGCCTCCTGGTGGGCGTGCAGCGCCAGGTCCGGGGCCTCCCGCCTGGGCCTGGCCCGCAAAAACCGGAATTGCAGCCCCTTGGGGCCCTGGTCAAAGGGCATGGAGCATAGCTCCCGCTCCACCACAACCTCCAGGCCCAGCTCCTCCATCAGCTCCCGCGCAAGGCACTGGGCAAAGCTCTCCCCTATCTCCCGCTTGCCTCCGGGAAACTCCCACAGCCCCGCCAGCTCCCCCCGGCGCTGGCATAGCAGCACCCGGCCCCGGGAATCCACCACCACCCCGGCGGCCACCTCCACCCGGTCCATAGGGCCTCCTAAAAATTCTTGCTCATGTCATAGTGCCGGTAGAACTCCGCCCGGAAATCCCCCAGCCGGTCCTCTTGGATGGCCTGGCGCACTTTTTCCATCAGCCGCAGCAAAAACCGCAGGTTGTGGATGCTGGCAAGCCGGGCCCCGGTGATCTCCTGGGCCTTGAACAGGTGCCGGAGATAGGCCCGGGAAAAATTCCGGCAGGTGTAGCAATCGCAGTCCTCGTCCAAAGGCCCGAAGTCCCGGGCGTACTGGGCGTTCTTGATCACCACCCGCCCGTTTTTGGTGAAGCAGGTGCCGTTGCGGGCGATGCGGGTGGCCAGCACGCAGTCGAACATGTCCACCCCCCGCAGGGTCCCCTCGATGAGGCAGTCCGGGGAGCCCACCCCCATCAGGTACCGGGGCTTCCCCACAGGCATGTGGGGCATCAGGGCCTCCAGCATCCCGTACATGACGGGCTTCGGCTCCCCCACGCTGAGGCCGCCGATGCCGTAGCCGATGAAATCCAGGTCCGCCAAAGCCTTGGCGCTTTCGATGCGCAAATCCTCGTAAAAAGCCCCTTGCACAATGCCAAACAACGCCTGGTCCCCGTCGGTGTGGTGCCGCTGGCAGCGGGCGGCCCAGCGGTGGGTCCGCTCCATGGCGGCCCTGGCGGTCTCATGGTCGCAGGGGTAGGCTGTGCATACGTCAAAGGCCATGATGATGTCCGCCCCCAAGGCGTGCTGGATATCCATGCTGACCTCCGGGGAGATGAAGCGGCGGCTGCCGTCCAGATGGCTCTGGAAGGTGACGCCTTCCTCCTTGATCTTGCGGATGCCCGCCAGGGAAAACACCTGAAACCCGCCGCTGTCCGTGAGGATGGGCCGGTTCCAGGCCATGAACTTGTGCAGCCCCCCAGCCTCCCGCACCAGCTCCTCCCCGGGGCGCAGGTGCAGGTGATACGTGTTGGACAGCAAAATCTGGGTACCGATCTCCTCCATCTCCCGGGGGGTCATGGCCTTCACGGTGGCGGCGGTGCCCACGGGCATGTAGATAGGGGTATGAACGTCCCCGTGGGGGGTGTGCAAAACCCCCAGGCGGGCTCCGGTCTGCTTGCAGATTTTCAAAACTTCAAATTGGAACCGGGAGGCTTGGGAACCGCTCATGGTTTCCCTCCTTGGTTTGCGTGCTGGGCCCGCCCCTCCAGAAAGCCCCCCAGGGGCCCGGCAAAGCGGGCGAAAGCCTTCCCCTGGGGAGGGCTCACAAAGACCAGGTTTTCCTTGGTGGTGGGATGGGCCAGCCGCAGCACAGCCCCCCACAAAGCGATGGGCTCCCCGGCGGCATCCACCCCATAGCGCATGTCCTGGAGGATGGGATGCCCCAGGTGGGCCAGCTGCACCCGGATCTGGTGCTTGCGGCCCGTCTCCAGGCGGATGTGCAGCAAAGCCGTGTCCGAAGCCGCGTCCCGGGCCACAGTGGCAAAGCTCAAAACCGCCCTCTGAGAAGGGGGCTGGCCCTGGCCCAGCCCTTCCTCCACCACCCTTACATTCCCCGTACCCTCGTCCTTCCCCAACCAGTTCTCCAAAACCCCGCCATCCGGTACCCCGCTCCCATGGACCACAGCCAAATACTCCCGCTCCATGGCATGCCCCCGAAGCTGCTCCGACAGCCGGGCCGCCGCCTTGCCGGTGCGGGCCAAGGCCACCAAGCCGCCCACGGGCCTGTCCAAACGGTGCACCAGCCCCAGGTATACGGCCCCGGGCTTATGATACTTTTCCCCAATATAGCGCTTCATGCGCTCCAGCAGGCAATCATCCCCGGTGATATCCCCCTGGGTCAGCAAGTTGGGGGGCTTTTCCACCACCAGCAGGTGGTTGTCCTCGTACAGCACCCTACACATCGGGAATCCAGCGGGCCGTAGCGCCGCAGGGCAGCACCCCGCCGCTGGTAACGGCCAAAGCCAGCTCCCCGGCCTCGGCTTTCCCCCCGTAGCGGCCGCACAGGCACCGCTGGGCGATGTTGCCCAGCACAGAGGCGGCGAACCCCGTGGTGTACCCGTTGATCACCACAAACAGCGGCGTGTCCGACAGTACCTGGGCCGCCAAGTCCACCAGGCCGTACAGCTCGTCCTCCAGCTTCCAGACCTCGCCCCCGGGTCCCCGGCCATAGCTGGGCGGGTCCATCACAATGCCGTCGTAGCGGCTGCCTCGGCGCAGCTCCCGCTTCACAAAGGCCGCCGCGTCCTCCACGATGAAGCGGGTGCGCTCCTGGGGAATGCCGGACAAATCCCGGTTTTCCTTGGCCCACAGCACCATGCCCTTGGCCGCGTCCACATGGGTCACATGGGCCCCGGCCTCGGCGCAGGCCAAGGTGGCCCCCCCGGTGTAGGCGAACAGGTTCAGCACCTTGGGCTGCCCCAGCCCGGCCCTGCGGATGCGCTCCGCCATGAAGCGCCAGTTCTCCGCCTGCTCGGGAAACAGCCCCGTGTGCTTGAAGCCCGTGGGCTTCACATAAAATTGCAGCCTCCCCAAGGCCACCACCCACCGCTCCGGCAGCTTTTCGTGGAAACTCCACTGCCCGCCCCCGGTGTCCGAACGCTCGTAGGCCGCCTGGGCCCGCTTCCACAGCTCCGGCACAGCCTTGGGCCAAATCACCTGGGGATCGGGACGGCGCAGCACCACCTGACCCCAGCGCTCCAGCTTCTCGCCGTCTCCCGTGTCCAACACCTCGTAGTCCCGCCATTGATCGCAAAGATACATGTTTTCTCCTTATGAGGGGATGCGAACGGGGACGGGGGGAGGATACGATCCGGAGGGCTCTGCCCTCCGGCCTCCCGCTTAGGGGCTAAGCCCCTAAGAACCCGTTCATTGGACACCCTTTCAGGGTGTCCAACAGTGCAACAAAAATAATAATATCCCTTGACCGCGCGCAGAGCGGTCAAATGCGGGTCCAGGGATGAAATCCCTGGCGGAGGTGTCGGAGGCGGAGCCTCTGACCGTTCCCCCGTCCTCCGTTCCGCCCCCCGTCGTCCCCTACCCCCGATGCACGCTCAGCTCAGCCTCCAGGCCGTTGATATCCCAGGTTTTGGTCTGGGCGGAGGCGGGGGCGGGGGCGCTTTGGAAGTGGGTGGCGAGGACGCTTTGCATGATGAAGTCCCGGCCCGCCTCGATGGCGGCGGAGAGCTCGGGGCCGGCCTGGTAGGTGACCTGGATGCGGTCGCTGACCTCAAAGCCGGCTTCCTTGCGCATGGTTTGGAGCTTGGAGACGAGCTCCCGCTGGTAGCCCTCCCGCAGGAGGTCCGGGGTGAGGTTGCAGTCCAGCACCACGGTGAGGTCCCCGCCTATCTGGGCGGCGAAGCCGGGCTTTTGGGCGGCCTCGGTGAGCACGTCGTCCTTGGCGAGGGTTACTTCGGTGCCGTTGACGGTGAACACGAGGTTTTCGCCCCGGGCGAAGGTATCCACCACCTGGTTGCCGTCCATGTCCTTCAGGGCGCTGCCGATGGGGCCCAGGAGCTTGCCGTACTTGGGGCCCAAGGTGCGCATCTGGGGCTTCAGGTTGTAGGTGGTAAAGGCCCGGGCGTCGTCGGTGAATACCACCTGCTTGGCGTTGAGCTCGTCGGCGGCCAGGTCCGCGAAGGCGGGGTCCAGGCGCGCGCCCTTTACGTACAGGGCGCAGACGGGCTGGCGGATTTTCAGGCCGGCGGCGGCGCGGCTGGCCCGGCCTAGGCTCACCACCTCCAGGAGGTCGGCCATCTGGCGGTTCAGGTTTTCGTCGATGAGGGACTCATCCGCCACAGGGAAATCGCACAGGTGCACGCTCTCCGGGGCGGCGGGGTCTACCGAGCGCACCAGGTTCTGGTACATGCTTTCGGCCATGAAGGGCACGAAGGGGGCGATGAGCTTGCACAGGGTGGTGAGCACGGTGTACAGGGTCACAAAGGCGGCTTCCTTGGTGTCGTCCATGCCCTTGCCCCAGAAGCGCTCCCGGCCCCGGCGCACGTACCAGTTGCTCAGCTCGTCCACAAACTCGGTGATGGCCCGGGCGGGCTCGGGGATGCGGTACTGGGTCAGGTCCTCGTCCACCCTGGCTACCAGGCGGTTGAGCCTGGAGAGAATCCACCGGTCCATGAGGGTGAGCTTGGCCTGGGCCATGGGGTGTTCCTTGGGGTCAAAGCCGTCGATGTTGGCGTAGAGCACGAAGAATGCGTAGGTGTTGTGCAAGGTGGCCATGAACTTGCGCTGGCCTTCGTTGACGGCCTCGTCGCTGAAGCGGCTGGGGAGCCAGGGGGCCCCGGCGGTATAGAAATACCAGCGCACCGCGTCCGCGCCCTGCTTGTCCAGCACGGTCCAGGGGTCCACCACGTTGCCCTTGTGCTTGCTCATCTTCTGGCCGTCCTTGTCCTGGACGTGGCCCATGACGATGCAGTTTTCAAAGGGAGCCCGGTCAAAGATCAAGGTGGAGATGGCCAGCAAGGTGTAGAACCAGCCCCGGGTCTGGTCGATGGCCTCGCTGATGAAGTCCGCCGGGAAGCGGCTGTCAAAGATTTCCTTGTTCTCAAAGGGGTAGTGCCACTGGGCGAAGGGCATGCTGCCGCTGTCGTACCAGCAGTCGATAACTTCCTTCACCCGCTCCATGGGCTTCCCGCAGTGGGGGCAGGCGATGCGGATGGCGTCGATGTAGGGCCGGTGCAGCTCCACGTCCTCAAAGGGCTCCGTGGCCATGTCGTGAAGCTCTTGCTTGCTGCCAATGACGTGGAGGTGCCCCTCCTCGCAGACCCAGATGGGCAGCGGGGTGCCCCAGTACCGCTCCCGGGAGAGGCCCCAGTCCAGCACGTTTTCCAGGAAGTTGCCCATGCGGCCTTCCTTGATGTTGTCGGGCATCCAGTGAACGGAGCGGTTGTTGGCCACCAGCTGGTCCTTCAGGGCGGTCATGCGGATGAACCAGGTGGCCCGGGCATAGTACAGCAGCGCGGTGTCGCAGCGCCAGCAGAAGGGATAGCTGTGGTCGTAGGGGGCCACCCGGTGCAGCAAGCCCCGGGCCTTCAGGTCCTCCAGGACCTTTTCGTTCACCACCTGCACGCTGTCTCCGGCCCAGGGGGTGGAATCCACAAACTTGCCCTGGGGGTCCACCAGCTGCACAAAGGGAAGGCCGTTCTCCCGGCCCACCCGGGCGTCGTCCTCGCCGAAGGCCGGGGCGATGTGCACAATGCCCGCGCCGTCCGTCAGGGTGACGTACTCGTCCGCCACCACATACCAGGCTTTTTCCTTGGGAGTTTCAAAGGCGTACAGGGGCTCATATTCCAGGCCGCGGAGCTCCCGGCCCTTCACTGTGCGGAGCACCCTGGCGCTTTTAGCAGCCTCCTCCCCCAGCACCGGGCCCGCCAAGGCCTTGGCTAAGATATAGGAAGCGCCGTCTACCTCCAGCTCCACGTAGTCCTCCTTGGGGTTCACGCACAGGGCCACGTTGCTGGGCAACGTCCAGGGGGTGGTGGTCCAGGCCAGCAAATAGGCGTTGTCCCGGCCCTTGATGGGAAAGCGCACAAAGGCGGAGGGGTCGGTGACGTCCTTGTAGCCCTGGGCCACCTCGTGGCTGGACAGGGCCGTGCCGCAGCGGGGGCAGTAGGGCACGACCTTGTGGCCCTTGTACAGCAGGCCCTTCTTCCAAATTTCCTTCAGGCTCCACCAGATGGACTCGATGTAGTCGTCATGGTAGGTGACGTACGGGTTCTCCATATCCGCCCAGAAGCCCACCCGGCGGGACATGTCCTCCCATTCCCCCAGGTACTTCCACACGCTCTTTTTGCACTGCTCGATGAAGGGCTCAATGCCGTAGGCCTCGATCTGGGGCTTGCCGTCCAGGCCCAGCTGCCTTTCCACCTCCAGCTCCACCGGGAGCCCATGGGTGTCCCAGCCGGCCTTGCGCAGCACGTCCTTCCCCTTCATGGCCTGGAAGCGGGGAATCAGGTCCTTGATGGCCCGGGTCTCGATATGGCCGATGTGGGGGCGGCCGTTGGCCGTGGGGGGGCCGTCGTAGAAGGTGAAGCGCTCCGCCCCGTCCCGGTGGTGGAAGCACTTTTGCACGATGCCCTCCCGCTCCCACAGCTCCAGCACTTCCTTTTCCCTGGCCGCAAAATTCAGATCCGTCGAAACCTTCTGATACATGGAACCCCTCCGCTGCTGACGCATTGTCGCTGGATTTTCCCAAAACCGCGCCCCTTGCCCGGGCGCAAAAAAACCGCCCCAACGGGACGGAAGCAAGCTCCGCGGTACCACCCATCTTGGCGGCCTCAGCCGCCCAGCTCATGCCGCTTGCGCGGCTGCCCGGTATCGGGGGCGTCCGTCCCGCCCTGGTTGCCCTGGGGCAAGAAGCTCCGGGGTGATCCGGCGCGCCGCCTCGGCTTGGCTTGCACCGTCCCAAGCTCGCTTGGCGAGGGGAGCCGCGCGCCCGTCCCCATCATGGCCTTGTTCCGTACTATAGCACAGAAACCCGCAAAAGTAAACAGGAGGTTTGCTTTCCGCGTCGAAACCCCTTCCGGTAAGGAGGGTCCCCATGAAGCTTGCCGCCTTGGCCGCCCACACGGCCCCCATTTTGCCCTTACTGCGCTGCCCCCTGTGCGCCGGGGCCTTTTCCCTGCGGGGGGAGCAAAGCCTGGTCTGCCCCCAGGGCCACTGCTACGACCTGTCCGCCAGGGGGTATGTGAACCTGGCCCCCAGCCATGACCAGCAGGGGGAAAAATACGGCGCTGCACTGTTTGAGGCCCGGGGGCTGGTGCTGGGCCGGGGCTTTTACGACGGGGTGCTGGAGGCGGTGGCCTCTTTGATTCAGGAGGAGTTGCCCTGGGAGGAGTTACCCCGGGAGCAGCCCTTTACCTTGCTGGACGCGGGCTGCGGCGAGGGGTTCTATGCCCGGCAGCTGGCCCGCCGCTTTCCCGCCGCCCGGGTCCTGGGGCTGGATTTAAGCCGGGACGGCATTTTGGCCGCCGCCCGCCAGGCCCGGGGGGAAAACCTTTCCCTCTACTGGCTGGTGGGGAACCTGGCCCGGCTGCCTCTGGCGGACGGCAGCGTCCACGTGCTGCTGAACATCCTGACCCCGGCGGACTACGGGGAATTCGCCCGGGTGCTGGCTCCGGGGGGCTTTCTGGTGAAGGTGGTGCCCGGGCCCCGGTATCTGGAGCAGGTGCGGGCCGGGGTGGCGGAGCATCTGCGTGAGAGCGGAGGAACGTACAGCAATGAGCGGGTGCTGGAGCACCTGGGGACCCATGGACGGATCGTGGCCCGGCGGTCCGTGCTGCAAACCCTTCCGGTGAGCCGGGAGGAGGCCGCCGCCTTTTTGGCCATGACCCCCATGACCTTTGGCCTGGGGGAGGAGGCGCTGGGGCAGGTGAGGTTTTCGGAGATCACGGTGGATTTGGAGGTGTTGGGGGTGGATCTGGACGCATAGGCGCGCCTTCACGTTTCTGTTGCCGCGCTCGTACATGAAGCTTTGTTGGGCTGCTCTTTAGAAAAGGAACTCATGCTTTTAGCCTTTGCCTCATGATCTCATAAAACATTACTGTGGCGGCACAGCTCACATTCAGAGAGGAAGCCGAAGCATTTTTGCTCATAGGTATTGTTGCCAGCACATCGCAGATTTCAGAATAATACTGACTCAGGCCTTCCGTTTCGTTACCGAGTAAAAGCAAAACAGGCGTTGTCATATCAATCGCATCAATATTCGTCTGTACATGGGCGGTTGACCCGACTATTTTCAGCAACGGATATTTCTGCTTCAATTCATCAATATATTTGTCAATTTCAATTTTATCCGAGAGCCTTATCATCGGGAGCTTAAAAAACGAGCCCATAGACGCGCTGATGACATCGGGATCGTATATATCCACCGAATGCCCGGTAACAATCAATTTTTCTATGCCTAAAGCATCGCATGAGCGAATCAGCGTTCCCAAATTGCCTTTGTTGGACGGCCTGTCAAACAAGGCTATAACGGGATTCCCAGATAATTCTTTTTCATTTTCCGCATTGCTTTTCATGGCAGCGATTGCCATTAGCTCCGAAGTATCCGCCTTGCCGCTTAATTCAGCCATCAGGCTTTCGGGCAGTTCATAATTGCCGTCTGTTTTGATAGTGTGCAGCAAATCCAATGCCCAACGGGACAGCTTCTTACCATGCGGATACAGAAAGGCATGAATCTGCCAGCGGCTTTGAATCGCTTCGTTGATATTCCGCACGCCCTCAATCATGAATTCATTGTATCTGTGCCGCTTATTCCTGTTTGTAAGCAGTACCTCAAATTTCTGATAAGCTGCATTTTTCGTATATATTTTTTGAATGTCCATTATTTATCCTCACTCAGGATTATTGAAACCGCCACCCTATGTACTGAACCACATGGGATGCACATTCATAAAAAGACGGCACACCTTGTGTTTTCGGCATCCGCCTATCGAGGTAAGGGGGTACGCCAAACGCAGGGGCTGCCGCTAACCTGCGGCGGCCCCTGCGCTGATACGGCCTTTTTGCTGCGGCCAGCCTATTCCCAATCCAATTGATGAATCCTATTTCCGATCCTTTTTAGAGCCGGCGTCCCCGGCCCCCGGGCCGTTGCCGGCCTCAAACAAATCCTTGCTGGCCTCCAGCAGGCCCTTGTGCTCCTCCAGCAGGCTCACAAAGCGCTTGCGGAAATCCCCGGCGGCGGCTTTCAGGCTCTGAAGCTCCTTCTCCAAGGTCAGCTTCTCCTCCTGGGCGGCGTCGGTAACCTCCCCGGCCTTTTTCTGGGCCTCGCTCAGGATCTCCCCGGCGCGCTTGTTGGCGCTTTCGATGGCCTCGTCGCACACCCGCTGGGCGCTGACCAAAATGCTCTCCAGGGTTTCGCTGGTTTTGGCCACCGGGGCGGGGGTGGCCGCCCGGGTCACCTCCTGGGGCATGGGCCGCACGGCGTCCTGGCTGGCCTCCAGGGCCGCCTTGGCCTGCCTGAGCTCCGCCTCCAGGGCGTCGATGCGGTCCTGCATGGCGATCATTTCATCGCAGATCTGATCCAGGTATGAATCCACATCATAGGGATCATAGCCCGGTCCCTTGAATGCAAACTCTTTTTGTTCAATGTCCGAAACGGTGATGCCCATGAGATTCGCTCCTTTCCTATCCAACCGGCTACTCCGGGGATGGCCCGATTCCAAAACGCAGCAACAGCACCGGCAACCGATCCTTGCGGGTGGGCTTGCCCACCTGGCTGAGCTGCACGCGCCCCATGCCCCGCACGGAGATCATGTCCCCCTCCTGGACCCGGGCGTCCGGGCGCAGGGTTTGCACATGGCGCAGCTTTACCTGCCCCGCCTCAATCAGCGCCGCCGCCTTGGCCCTGGACAGGCTCAGGCCGCTGGCCACCAGCGCGTCCAGGCGCAGGGAAGGCACCGTATCCCGGAAGGGCGTACCCTCCGGGGCCGCCATCACAGGCAGCTCCTTCAGAAGTTCTACCTGAAGGCTCACTTTTCCTGCTTGTCCCAGATGATCCGCGATATGCCGGGCCATGGCCCGGGTGGCAAAGAGCGCCGCCCAGTCCTTTTCCAGCACGATGTCCCCCAGCCACTGCCGCTGGAGCCCCAGGCCCATCACGCTTCCCAGCAAATCCCGGTGGGTGGGGGCCGTTTGGCGGGGCCAGCGCAGGGCCAGGGCCCCCAGGGGGAAGGCCTCCCCCGGCAAAGGCTCCGGGCCAAAGCCCCCCATCTGCCGCTCCGCCTCGGGATAGCCCCCAAACAGGGTCAGGGTCACCCCGGCCTTCCGGGCCGCCTGCCGGGCCAGCTCCGCCTCGGCGGGGGTCAAAAAGGGGCTGAAGCAGGCCTGGCCCGAGGCCCCGGCCCGCTCCGCCAGCTCCTCCAGCCGCCGGGGGGCCAGCGCCTCGTCCTTGGCGGACATTTACAGCAAAATGCCCCGCAGCAGCCCCAGCAGCCAGCGGGCCACGGCAATCAGCAGCCACAGCGCCACCGGGGACAAATCCATGCCCACGGAGCGCAGCTGGGGCAAATACCGCTCCATCCCCTTGCGCACGGGGGCCAGCAGAATCTGCGCGTATTTGCCCAGCAGCTGGGTGTACTTGTGCTGGGGCAGCACCCAGGACAGGATCACATACAGCACCAGCGCCCATTGCAGCAGCGTCAGCGCCCAGCCCAAGAGGGTGAACACCAGGTTGAAAAGTCCTACCAACATCCGTGATTCCTCCCGTTTCCCTCGCTTTTGTATCATTCATCCTTGATGGGTATTCCCTATGGGTATTCCCGTTGCAAAGAGGCCCCCCCGGCGCCGTGGAAGGAGCCCGCCCCCGGGTAGGCGCCGGTGGCCCCCGCCATTACGCTGCCAAAGCTTCCGGGCGCCCGGCGGGCCGTGGCCTGGCCCTGGGTCCCGGGGGACTGCCCGGCGGCAAAGCCCTCCTGGGCCTGGGCATAGCCTTGGGGCCGGGCATAGCTCTGGGGCTGGGCATAGCTCTGGGCCTGGCCCCCCTGCTGGCCATAGCTCTGGCCGTAGCCCTGGGTCTCCCGCTGGGCCTGGTTCTGGGCCTGGGCATAGCTCTGGGGCCGGGCATAGCTTTGGGTCTCCCGCTGGGCCTGGCTCTGGGCCTGGGCGTAGCCCCCGGCCCCGTAGCCCCCGAAGCGCTGGGTCCCGTGGTCCGCCTCATAGGCGGGCCGGGCGGCGTAGGCCTCCGAGCCCACGGAGAACTTCTGCATAGCCGGGTCAATGACCACGTGCACCGAGGGGGGCGAGATCAGGTAGAAGAACCGGGGGGAGATTTTCAGCAGCTGGCAGCCCAAGGTGTAGGCGGCCCCGGTCAGGGTGTCCACGCAGCGCTGCCGCTCCGTGTCGCTGGCGATGAACTCCATGTTCAGAAACACCGAGGCGTTGCTGCGGATGAACTCGATGACCTTGGTGCACTCGTTGCGGTTTTTCAGCAGCACCACAAACTCCACATGGGCGTAGGCGTTGCCGGCGGGGCCTTGCTGCATGCCGGGAAACAGCACCACGTTGGTGTCGGGCTGGGTCTGGGCGGGCCGGTGGGGCTGCCTCCCCTGGGGCTGCTGGGGAAAGCCGGCGGGGGCCTGCTGTTGTGTATATCCGCCTTGGGCCTGCTGGGGGGTGTAGCCCGAAGCGGGCTGCTGGGGCGTATATCCGGTTTGGGGCTGCGGGGGGACAAAGCCCCCCTGGGGCTGCCCATATCCGCCGGCAGCCTGGGGCTGCCCGTATCCTCCCTGGGGCTGTCCATACGCCCCCGGCTCCCCCTGGGCCGGGGCGGCGTGGGCCCGGGCCTGCTCCTGGCGAAGCTGCCGCTGCCGCTCCGCCTCCAAAGCCGCCTGCTGGGCCTGGATGTCCCGCTGGCTGCGGTAGGGAACCCGGCCGCCGTAATCCTTGCCGGAGCGCTGAAAGGGGTCCGCCGCCCGCCGGCGGCCGGTTTCCTCCAGGACGTCGGGGGGGTCCTCCCCCGGTTCCGCCTGCTGGGCGCCCATTTGGCCATAGGTCTGCTCCGCCTCGCTGGAGCCGTAATAGCTGCCTGCGGGGCGGGCTTCTCCACGGATGAAGCGTTCGCTTTGATCCGTCAGCCAACTTCCTACCTTTTGGAACATACCCAATCGCGGAACCTCCTACTTTGAGCTAACACAACCCCTAGGGCCTGAACAGCGCGGTTCCGATCCGCACCATGGTGGCCCCCTCCCGGGCGGCAATGGCGTAATCGTTGGACATGCCCATGGAGAGCTCCTCCATGCGGACCCCTTGGATCCCCTCCTGGCCCATGCGGTCAAAAAGGGTGCGCATATCCCGGAACCATCCGGTCAGCAGTTTCTCATTTGCGTCAAGGGGCATCATCGCCATGAGCCCTCTGACGGAGAGATTGGAAAAATCTTTCATCTGCCGCAGAAAGGCCTCCACCCGGGAGGGCTCCAGCCCGGCCTTTTGCGTTTCTCCCGCTATGTTCACCTGCACCAAGGCGGGCACCACCCGGCCCGCCATCCCGGCCCGCTTGTCCACCTCCCGGGCCAGCTCCAGCCGGTCCAAGGTGTGCAGCAGACAGACATACCCTATTATATATTTAACTTTGTTGGTTTGCAACCTCCCAATCCAGTGCAAACGAAACCCTGGCGCGATTTTTGGCAACTTCTCCAGGGCGGCCTGGGCCCTGTTTTCCGCAATGTCAAGCACGCCAAGGGTTTCCAGCATCTGGATCTCCCGGGGGCCCACCTCCTTGGTTACGGCGATGAGCTTGGGGGGCGCAAAACTTTTGTAACAATTTTTGGAGAGAATGTCCAAAACGTTCGACAGGTTCCGCTTCAGGGTCTCCTGGTCCAACTCCTGACGGTGCAAGGCCCCGGGCTCCATGGCCCCGGGGGCGTCGCCTTCCCGGCCCCTCATCTCTTTACTCACCTCACCGAAACAGCCTCACCGTCTGCCCCGCGCTGAGCACCCCGGTTTGAATGGCGGAAATATAGGCCTTTCCCCCGCTCTCCTGGATGATCTGCACAGGCACGAAAAGCTGCTGATTGTCCTGGGCAATGATCACCACGCCCTTGCTGCCGTTTTGCTCGAAAATGGCCGAGGAAGGCACCACCATGGCGTCCACGTATTCCCCCAGCTCCGCCTGGCAGGTGCGCATGTACAGCACCGGGGTCACGTCCCCCATCACCGCCAGGCGCACCAGCAGCTCGCCTCCGGCCCGGGTGAAGGACAGCACCTGGGCGTTTACCACGGTGCTGGAAAACTGCTCCAGCATCAGCTTGTGGGTGGAGCCCTCCACCGGGTTCCAGGTGTTGTTTTTGATCAGCATCAGCACCGCGTAGTTGGTCTTTTTCACCAGGCGGCAGATATCCACCCGGCCCCGGGAGGAGGTGCTGCCCTCGGGCCGCTTGCCGCCGATCATCTCCCGGACCTCGGTGGGGGTGTATTTCTCAAAGTCCATGGGGGTCAGGGCCTGCTCGTAGCCGTCTGTGTAAAAGCTTACGATGCCCTCCTGGGTGGCGGGCCACTGCTTGATCCAGCTTTCAATGCGCTGCTTCTGGGTGGTTTCGTCGTCGTAGAGGCGGTTGAGGCGCATGTCCGAGGAATACTTGCTGCGGAAATAGTTCTGCCGCTGCTGGATGGCCGTGTCCAGGATATCCTCCTGGTTGATGAGGTTGCCCCGGGCCCCCTGGACCAGCTTGCGCACCTCCAGGCCCCGCTGGATTACATCGCTTTCCTTTTGGGTCATCTTCTGGTCGTAGGCGGTTTCGCCCTTGAGCAAGGTGCGCTGGTAGTTCTTGATCTGGTCCCGGTAGTCCTGGAGCACCGCCATTTCCTTGGTGCTGTACCCGGTGGAATACACGTGGCACAGCACCTTGCCCCGGTACACCACGCTGCCCTCCTGGGCCACGTATTCAATGTTCTGCACGCCCTCGTCGCTGTAGGCGGTCTCATTGCGCACGATCAAGGCGTCCCCCCGGTAGGTGGTGCCCAAGGTGCCCATCTCGATCACCGCAGTGGTGGGGGCCGCGCCCCGGGTGTTGTTCAAGATAAACCAGCCCAAAAAGCCCACGGCTCCCAAAATGGCCAGGGCTTGCACAAAGCGCCCAAAGCCCCCGCCTCTCCGGTCCCGGGCCCTGGGCCCCGGGGCCCGCCTGGGGGCCGGGGGAAGCTGCACCCCTTGCATCTGCTGTACCTGCTGCATCTGCTGCACCTGCATCTGGTACATCTGCTGCTGCCACAGGGCCATCATCTCCGGGGTCACCTGGGGCTGGGTCAGGCCCTGCTGCTGCATGTGGTACAGAATTTCCGGGGTGAACTGCTGCTGGGGAATGCCGTATTGCTGCCATTGCAAAAGCTGCTCCGGCGTATAGGGCGCGAAGGGCTGGTTGGGCTGCATGCCGCCAAGGGGGTTCTGGGGGTTCTGGGGGTTCTGGGGTTGCATGGTCCCACTCCTTTCGCTGAAACGCTAAAACGCGGTTGGGGGGGCTTCGGCGCCTCATTACGCCCCGTTACGCCCCGCTCTGCTCAATGGCCCGCAGGCGGTTCAAAATCCGCCGCTCGATCCGGGACACCTGCATCTGGGACACGCCCATGCGCCTGGCGGTTTCCCGCTGCCCCAGCTGCTCCTGGTAGCGCAGCAGCAAAAGCTTGCGCTCCACATCATTCACTTTGCTCAAAGCCCACTGCATCCATGCGCTGTTTTCCACCTGGTCGAATCCGCTTTCCTCCCGGCCCAGCAAATCCGCCAGCTCGCCGCCCTCCTCGGCCAAAGGGCTGTCCAAGGAGGCGATTTCGCTGTGGTCCCGCATTTGCAGCAGCATCAGCAAATCGTCCGGGGACATCTGCATGGCCAAAGCCAGCTCCTTGGCGCTGGGCTCCCGCAGGTGCTCCTGGGAAAACCGGTCCCGCTCCCGCTGCATGTGGTAGAGCTTCTGGCGGGCGTCCCTGGGCATGCGCATGGCGCTGCCCTTGTCCCGCAGGTAGTTGCGCACGTCCCCGGTGATGGTGGGCACCGCGTAGGTCACAAAGCGGTAGCCCCGGTCCGGCTCAAAGCGCTCCAAAGCCTTCAGCAAGGCCATGGCCGCCACCTGCTCCAAATCCTCCGTCTCCACCCCCCGGCCGCTGAAGCGCCGGGCCACGGACCTGGCCATGGGCAAAAAAGCCTCGAAAAGGCTGTCCCTCAGCTCCTGGCTGCGGGAGGTCACATAACGGTCCAGCATGGGCAACAGCACTTCGTCGTTCATCACGCCCTCCGCCTACAGCGGCATCGACAGCTCGATGCAACAAACCCCGTCCTCATCGCAGTGGAGCTGTACGTCCGGAAAGAGGGTTTCCAGGATGCCCCGGGTGATCTCCATGTCCTGCAGCTCCTCCCGGGTGGGCTCCTGGCCCCGGACGGCGCAAAACCGGCAATGGAGCCTGTCCTCCCGCACCTGGGCGGAAATCAGGATTTCCGTCAAAGACACCGCCTGGTGCAGCAGGCAGTCGCAGCACTCGTCGGTGACGGTGCGCAAATCATCCAGCAGGTCCACATCCAGCCCCACCAGCAGGCCAAAGCCGTTCAGGGCCAGCCGGGCCACCAAGGCGAACTCCATGTCCGCGGGCAGGGAAAGGGAAATGGTCTGGGATTTTGTCTGTTGATCCGTCATGAAGGAAATCCTCCTTTGGGACGTCCGTCTGGCAAGGCTCCCCTGAAAAAAGACGGGATAGCACCTTTTATCGTATCATATCCAGGCATAGTTTGGCAAGCAGCAGCGCCAGCACCGCCAGCATCATCCCCCTTACCACCCCGCCGCCCCGGCGGATGGCAAGCCTGCTGCCCAAAAAGGCCCCCAGCATGGCGCAGGCCCCTGCTATCAGCCCCAGGGGGATCATCACATCCCCGGTGATCAGCAGGCTGCCCAAGGCCGCCAGGTTGCTGGACAAATTCACCGCCTTGGCGGTGCCGCTGGCCCGCACCGCCTCGCTGCCAAAGAGCCGCATGAACAGCAGAATCAAAAAGGTGCCGGTGCCCGGGCCGATGAGCCCGTCGTAAAACCCCACGGCACAGCCGATGGCAAAGGCCAGCAGCCGGGCCCCGCCCGGGGACAGGGCCAAAGGGCTGGCGCTTTTTCCGCCGCCCCGCAAGGTGAAAAACGCCGCCACGGGAATGCAGCCCATCACCAAATAGCGCACCAGCTCCGGGGGCAACTGCCGCATCAGCAGGGCCCCCAGGGCGCTGCACAAAAAGGCCCCGGCAGCCGCGGGCCAGGCCATGGCCCCGTCGATCCGCCCGGCCCGGCCATACTGAACGGCGGCCAGGCTGGTGCCCATGGCCGCCGCCAGCTTGTTGGTGCCCGAGGCCAAAGCCGGGGGCAGCCCCGCCAGGTAATAGGCGGGCAAGGAGATCAACCCGCCGCCTCCGGCGATGGAGTCCACAAAGCCCGCCAGCATCACCAGCGGGCATACGGTCAGCAGCATTTGGGGGGTCAGCATCAAGGTCATCACGCTTCTTCGGCAGTAATGGGGACGGGGGCCGGGGTATCGGGGCCGGGCCGGCCCTGGCACAGGGCCAGCAGCGAGGGCAAGGCCACCGCCATGGTAAACTGGAAAAACCGCGCGTCGTTGCCGCACAGCAGCAGCATGGTCCCCAGGTTGTACAAAAGCACCGGCAGGGCCAGCAGCAGGGCCCGGGTTCCCTTGCGGTACAGGGCCCACAGGGCGGCCAGCAGCAGCAGGGCCGTCTGCACCCCGATGTTCTCAAACAGCCAGGCAAGGGGGGCGAAATCCATCATACCCCGCAAAAAGGCCTGGAGGGCCTGTCCCACCCGGTTCCAGCGGGAATGGCCGGGGGATACCTCCGCCAGGTCCCCGGTGTTGCTGACGGCGATCCGGGCTTCGTTTTTCCCGGTAACGTCCCACACCAAATCGGTAACGGCATTCACCGCCTCCAGGGCCAGGCGGGGGTCCCTGCCGGCGGTGGAGGCCGCCATGGCCAGCAGCCGGGCCGGGGGCACCGCATTGATCTTCTCCCGGGGGTAGGTGAACTTGATGGAGTTGTAGTCCCCGGGGCGGTAGTGGGCCCTAAAGGTGGCCTCGTCCGCCAAATCCTCCAAAAAAGCCCGGGTTTCCTGGTCCAGGGCCTCCGGGTTTTTGGCCCGGGCGTCCATCAGCACCGTCATGGGCAGGCCGATGCTCTCCTCGTAGGTATTGTGGGGATGCACGATATCCAGGCTGGCGTACAGGGGCCCCTGGACCAAAACCAAGGCCAAAGCCAAAGCCCCGGCCAAAGGCGCGAGCCTTTTCAGGGGCCTGCCATAGCCCAGCGCCAGGCACAGCAGCAAGGGCAGCGTGTAGAACACGGCGTTGTGCCGCACCAAGGTGGTGAAGGCCAAAGCCAGGCCCATCATGGCGGCGTTGCGGCCCTTTCGCAGCCATTCACCCCGGGACAGGTACACCTGCACGCTCTGGGCGCACAGCACCAAGGCCCCCGTGGTCATGGCGTTGTCCTTCCACAGGTACATCAGCCCGCCGTTTACCATGCCGCAGGCCAAAATCAGGCTTTGCAAGCCCAGCAGCAACCCCTTAGGCAGGCCCCAGGCCCGCAGCACGGCCATCAGGTAGGCCATGGCCCCGCAAAAAGACAGGATTTGCAAGGCCACCACCCGGGGATAGTCCCCCGCCAGCCTCAGGCCCAGGCCCATGAGCCAGGTATGGAACACCGGGTGCCAGCTGTTGTACAGCCCCGTTTTGGCCTGGGTCCACTGGTTGTACACGTCGTAGGACACGCCTCCGGGGTAGGCCGCCAAAAAGGAGGCGGACAGCAGCACCAGCCCCAGCCCCAGGCTTGCGGCAAAGAATCGCGGACTCAGCCTTTGCCCTTGGGCCCGGGCCCAGGGCAGGCCTCGAGCCATCCGGCGGCAGCCCCACAGCAGGGCCCCGTATATCCCCACGGCAATCAAAAGCCCCCAGGCCAAAGAGGCCAAGGTGGCTGGAACATCGGTGAAAACAGGGCTGGAAGCCCAGTACAGCCCATAGGTCAGGGATAAGGACAGGGCTCCGCCGCACAGGTGAAACAGCGCCCTCTGGGTCCTGTTCTGCCAGGGTATCTCCCGGCGAAAGCCCTGGAAAAAAGCCCGCAGGCTCGTTTTCATGCCGCCGCCTCCTTGGTGTCAGCTCCTGTCACGCTCCACAAACTCCTGGTATATGGCCCGGATGGCGGGCTCAAAGTCCTGGTGGTCCACCCCCACCAGAATGCTCAGCTCGCTGCTGCCCTGGTCGATCATCCGCACGTTCACCCGCTGCTTGCTCAGGGCCGTAAACAGTCGGGCCGCGGTGCCGGGGTTGTGGACCATGCCCCGGCCCACCGTGGCGATGAGGCCCATGTCGTCGTGAATGGTCAGGGTGTCCGGGGAGGTGAGCTCCATGATCCGGGAGATCACCCGCTCCTTGCGGGGGGCCAGCTCCGCCGAGGACAGCACCACGCACAGGGTGTCGATGCCCGTGGGCAGATGCTCAAAGGACAGGCCCGCCTCCTCGATGGCCTGAAGCACCCGGCGGCCAAAGCCCCTTTCCACGTTCATCATGGCCTTTTCCACGGAGATCACCGAGAAGCCGGTCTTTCCGGCGATGCCCGTGATCACGTAGGGGTTGTGCTCCCCGATGGAGCCGTGGGTGATCATGGTGCCCCGGTGGTCCGGGTGGTTGGTGTTGCGGATGTTGGTGGGGATCCCCGCCCTGTGCACCGGGAACACGCTGTCCTCGTGGAGCACCGTGGCCCCCATGTAGGAGAGCTCCCGCAGCTCCCGGTAGGTGATGTTGCGGATGGCCAGCGCCGCGGGAACCACTTTGGGGTCCGCCATCAAAAAGCCGCTGACGTCGGTCCAGTTCTCATAGATTTCCGCGTAGGCGGCCCGGGCCACAATGGCCCCGGAGATGTCGCTGCCGCCCCGGGAAAAGGTATGGATCTCGCCGCCGGGCATGCTGCCGTAAAAGCCGGGGATCACCGCGCTGTCCATGTCCTTGAGGACCGCCGAAAGCAGCTCCTGGGTGCGCTCGCTGGCAAAGCTGCCGTCCTGCTCAAACAGCACGAAATCCTTGGGGTCTAAAAAGGGGAAGTTCAGGTACTCCGCCAGGATCAGGCCGTTCAGGTACTCGCCCCGGCTGGCGCAAAAGTCCCGGCTGGCCCCCGCCTCGATCTGCTCCTGAAGCTGCTTCAGCACCCCGGCCATGTCCAGCCCCAGGCCCAGCCCCGCCACGATATCCAAAAAACGCTGCCTCACGGCCTCAAAGGTGGGCCGGTAGTCCTTGCCCTCTTCCCTTAGCTGATAAATGCGGTATAAAAGATCGGTAATCTTGTCGTCCTCGTCGAACCGGCGGCCCGGGGCGCTGGGCACCACGAAGCAGCGCCGGGGGTCCATCCGCAAGATTTCGCGGACCTTTTGGAACTGGCCCGCGTCCGAAAGGGAGCTTCCGCCGAATTTGGCAACGATCTTCCCCATATGATCCCTTCCTTCAACTTCCTCACAAAATGATATTTTATCCCAATCCATGGCAGGAAGTCAATCCCCGGTCCCTTTCAGACCTGTCAAAATACAAAAACCATCCCCAGGACAATCCACGGAGGATGGTTTATCCTATGCGGTTTGCGCGGTCCGGTGTCACGGGGCTGCCTGCCCGGCCAGCCATTCCCCCCGCAGCACGCTTAACATGCCCACGTCGCAAAAGGCCCCGTCCCGGTAGTAGGCGTGGCGCTTCACGCCCTCCAGCACAAAGCCCGCCTTTTCGTAGCAGCGGCGGGCGGCCCCGTTGCCCATGTCCACCTCCAGCTCCACCCGCTCCAGCCCCAGGGCCAAAAACGCGTACCGCAGCAGCAGCCCCAAGGCCTCGGTGCCCAGGCCCCGGCCCCGGTCCTCCCCGTCGCCGATGACCATGCCGATCTCCCCCTGGCGCAGCCTGTAGTCCAGCCGGAACAGGTCCAGCTGGCCGATGTAGCGCTGGGTGTCCTTATCCGCGATCACGAAGTTGCAGGCCGTGTGGCTGCTTTCCAGCATCCGGTCCAGGAACTGCTGGGTGTCGGCCATGGTTTGGGGCGGCCAGAAGCGGGTGCTTAAAAACCGGGTGATCAAAGCGTCGTTGACCCATTTGCGGATGTCGGGCAGGTCCTCCTGCCGGTATTCCCGCAGCATCACCCTGTCCCCCAGGATCCTGGGCATAGGCTTCCCTCCTTTTGGCGGGCCTTAGCGAAGGGGCAACCCCTCCGCGTCCCGGAAGCTGCCCGCCAGAATGCTGAAAAAGTCCACCAGGGGCCCCAGGAGGAAAAAGCCCCCTGTGAGCAAATACAGGATTCCGGTACCGATCTTGCCCACGTAAAAGCGGTGCAGCCCGAAAGCGCCCCCCAGCAGGCACAGCAGCAGCGCCAGCCACCGGTTCCTGGGGGATTCCGCAGGCCCCGCATACACCCTGTGGTGAATGGTCCGGTACACCACCCGGGGCTCCGGGGCCGGGCCCTGGGCCCAGGGCTGAGCCCAGGACTGGGGTTGGGGCTGAGGCTGAGCCCAGGGCTGAGGCTGGGGCTCAGGCCGCGCTTCCGCACCCGGGGCATTCTCCCCCAGGTTCACAAACACCCGGCTGCCGCAGGCTGGGCACAGGCGGTCCGTGGGAAACACGCGGCTTTTACAGTATGCGCAAATCGTCACCGGATACTCCTTCATTCCCAAAGACGGCGCTTGGCCGGCGCCGTCTCCGTCTTTTGAAACTGGCAAAGAAGAAAGGCTCCGGAACCCTACTGGTCCCCGTCGTCCTCCTCCTGGTCCTCCTCCCCGTCCTCCCGGGCGTCCTCCTCCTCCATGGCGGCGATGCACTTGTCCAGCACCGCCTGAAGCTCCGCCTCGTCCTGGATGGTCACATAGGTGTCCTCGCCGCTTTCGTCCTGGACAATTTTCAGGATGATGGACTCTCCCTGGAGGCAATCCTCCATGTCCGCCATGGCCTCCAGCACCACATAATAGCTCCCGTTATGCTCCAGGGTCATGAGATGCTCAAAATCCACGTCGTTGCCCTGCTCGTCCTGCAGTTGAATGATCCGCTCCTGGTCCTGTTCCATGGTGTCCTCTTTTCCGCCCCCAGGGCTTGGCTCTTCTTTGGCCTCCGCAGCCAAAAACTGCTCCAAAATCACGGCTGCGGCCACTTTATCCACGGTATCGCGGCGGTCCTCCCGGCGCATGCGGCCCTCCACCAGCGCCCGCTGGGCGGTGACGGTGGTCATCCGCTCGTCCTGGTACAGCACGGTGAGGCCCGCCTGGGCCAGCACCTCCCCAAAGGCCCGCACCTTGGCGGCCTGGGGCCCGGCGCTGCCGTCCATGTTCAGGGGCAGGCCCAGCAAAATCCGCCGGGTTTCAAAGCGCTGGGCCAAGGAGAGCACATACCGGCAGTCCGGCCCGTAGCCCACCCGGCGGTATACCTCCAAGGGCTGGGCGATGGTGCCCGTAGGGTCGGACACGGCCACCCCCATGCGCACGTCCCCCACATCCAAAGCGATCAGGCGGCCCTGGGGCGCCAAGGTCAACTATCCATCCTGGTGAGGTACACCCGCACCAGCTCCTCCATGATCTCGTCCCGCTCCAGGCGGCAAATGAGGCTGCGGGCCTGGCCGTAGCTGGTGATGTAGGTGGGATCCCCGGAGATCAGGTACCCCACCAGCTGGGTCACAGGGTCGTAGCCCTTGGCTTGCAAAGCCCGGTACACATGCTCCAGGATATCGCTGGCGCGCTGACCTCCCTCCACTATGGGCGAGAATTTGGTCGTGCCGTTCATTTCGCTCACCGTCGCTCACTCCCTCACGGTCATACAAGCCCTATTATACACCATGTTTTCTTTTTTTGGAAGCATCCTCCCCCTCCCGGGGCTGGATTTGCGAAAAAATCTCGGTTCCCCGCACCTGGGGGGAGGGGGCCCGCAAAGACAGCACCCGCAGGGCGGCCCGGCCGCACAGCACGGCGGGCAGAGCCGTCAGAATCCCCATGACGCCCCCGGCCATGCCCCCCACCATCACCGCCAGCAGCACCAGCACCGGATGCAGCCGGGTGGCGTCGCTCATGAGCTTGGGGCTCAGCATGCCCCCCTCCAGCTGCTGCACCACGATCACCACCCCCAAGGCCCACAGGGTCCGGGGCAGGCCCCCCTGCAAAGCGAACAGCACCACCAGCACGCCCCCCAAGAAGGGCCCCACATAGGGAATCAGCTCCAAAACGCCCATCACCATCCCCAGCAGCAGCCAGTTGGGCAGGCCCACCAGCAGCAGCCCCAGGCCCGTCAGACCCCCCACCACGGCGGAGATCATCAGCTGGCCCCGCAGAAAGCCCGCCAGCTCCCGGCGGATTTCCCGCAGCAGCCGCACAGCCGTCTCCCGGGCGCTTACCGGCAGCGTCATCAGCAGCCAGCTGCCGATGCTTTTGCGGTCCCGCAGGAAATAAAAGGCAAAGGCCGGGGCCAGCAGCAGCTTGCTAAACCCGTCCAGCAAATTCCCGGCCCGGGCCATGGTGGCGGGCAGCACGTCCGTCAGCAGGGTCTGCCCTCGGGCCAGTAGCGAGGCCTTGAAATCCTCCCCCAGGCCGATGCCGTTCTCCGCCATCCAGGCCTCCCCCTGCTGCATCCAATGGCTCAGCTGGGCATAGAATAGGGGAAGCATCCCCATCAGCTGGCGGAACTGGTCCAGCAAAAAGGGCACCAAAAGCAGGAGGGCTCCCAACAGCCCCGCTCCCAGCGCCAGCATGGAAAGGGACGCCGCCAGGCCCGGCGGCAAGCGCCGCTCCAGCAGGCGCATCACCGGCAAAGCCGCCATGGCCGCCAGCATCCCGAAAAAAAGCTGCAATACCGCCTGCCACAGCAGCGCCCGCGCCCACACGGCCATGAGCGCCAAGGCCAGGAGCAAGCCCCCCTGCCAGATCCGCCTCCGGGTGGACGCGCCGCGCGCTGTGTGCATTCTGGTTCCTTCCTCTCCCAGCGGACGGGCCTTTACCACATCCTGCTGATTTTGCGCAGCTGGTCCACCTGCTTTTGCACCTGCCGCTTCAGCTTCTGGTTCCCCGGCATCAGCATCATGCCCGCGCCCACCGCGAAGCCGATAACACCCGTAACCGCCATTTTGGTAACGTTCATCCCTCTTCCCCCTTTCGTTGATTCTCCTGGAGCTGGGCCCATGGGCGCAGCCCCGAGGCGATGATTTCAAAGGCCGCCTTGCTCCCGGCGCTCTCCTGGGGCCTGAGCCGGTAGGAGGTGGCGTAGGCCCTGCGGCCCATCAGCCGGTACAGCGGCCCCTGGCTTACCTCCAGGGCCGTTACCTGAAAGGTTTCCCCGTGAATCAGCGCGTCGGTCACCATGCCCGCGCTCTCCCCGCTGGTGAGGAACACCCGGGTCAGGCGCACCTCCGGCTCCTTGGGCAGGCGGGTGGTTTCCCCGCACACCAGCACGCAGGCGCTGCCAATCACCGAGATGGCGCGGCGGGGCACCCACCGGGCGCTGCCCAGCCCCCGCCGGATCACCAGGCCCTGGAGCTGCTTGCCGCTTTTGGACAGCACGCCCCGCTCCACAAAGCCCAGGGTTTTTCCCTCTCCCACCACCGGCATGCCGATGAGGCGCTGCAAGCTGGTCACATTCCGGCCTCCCCCATTTTTTCCTCCAGGAGCGCAAGGATATTTTGTCCCGGGCGGCCCAGGAATCCGCAAGCAAAACCTGTCAAGGTTTTCCCTGCTGTCGGCCGCAAAACCCCCGCTACTGCCCAAGGGGAAAAAACCTCCCAGCGAAAAGGACCCATCCCCGGCAAATTCTTCCAGCTTCTTGGGCCAGAAAGTCTTGGAAAGTCTAGCAAGGATTCCACATTTCCTTCCAGGCCCTTCCAGAAAACTCCCTAAGAATGCGAATAAACCCAGGATTTCCCAGGGTTTTTGCCCGAAACCCCGGATGAATGGGCCGGGGTGCGTTCGTCAGATGGGCGAAGGCAAGGGGATAACCCCCTGCCCAAACAAAAAAGGAGGTATCCCCGATGCAAAAGACCCCTATTTACAAAAGATGCCTCTGGTTGATGGTAGCCCTGGTGATGCTGGCTCTCCCCGCTTTGTCCCTGGCGGAAGACTACCTGGTGGTCAAGGGCGGACTGCTGAACCTGCGTGAACAGGCTTCCACTACCAGCAAGGTGCTGGGCCAGTACCCCACCGGAACGTGGATGGCTGTGGCTTCCTCCTCGGAGGGCTGGAGCCGGGTGACGGTGAACGGCAAGAACGGCTATGTGATGAGCAAGTACCTCTCCAGCGCCGAAGGCTCCGCCGCCGCCTACATCCGCACCAACGGCGGCAACCTGAACCTGCGCACCGTCCCCTCCTACACCGGCGACGTCATTGCCAGCTTCGCTAACGGCGGCAAGATCAGCGTCCTGGTGAAGGGCATCAACTGGTCCAAGGTGAGCGTCAACAGCGCCATCGGCTACATGGCCAACAAGTACCTCAGCGGCTCCGCCTTCACCGGCGGCGGCTCCACCACCGGCTATCCCAAGACCGGCGTGGTGAACAACCCCGGCAGCAAGCAGGTGCTTCTGCTTCGGGAAACCCCCAGCACCGATGCCAAGGTAATCGGCTACTACGGCAACGGCGTATCCGTGACGCTGCTGGGCGAAACCGGCAACTTCTACAAGGTGACCGTGGACGGCAAGAATGGCTACATGATGAAGTCCTACATCAAGGTCACCTCCGGCTCCACCCCCGTGGTCCCCGGCTTCCCGGCCGTTCCCTTCCAGGCCGCTCTGAAGAACCCCAACGGCGGCTGGGTGGTGAACTTCCGCAAGGCCCCCGGCATGAACACCAGCATCATCAAGGCCTACCCCGTGGGCACGGAAATCACCGTGCTGGAAGTGGGCGAGAACTGGTCCAAGGTGAAGATCGACGGTGTGGAAGGCTATGTTAGCACCTATTTCTTCAAGGTGATTTCTGCCGCTCCTGCCGCTCCCGCGGCCCCTGAAGCCCCTGAGGCCCCCGAGGCCCCCGAGGCCCCTGAGGCCCCCGAGG
>JARKQO010000597.1 GCA_029974855.1 Eubacteriales bacterium | reverse complement strand
CCAGGGGGATTCCTACCGCTTCCAATATGATTCTCAGGGGAAGCTATACAGCTATACCTATGGCAAGGATTACGCAGGCCTTGCACTGGTGCGCCCCAAGCCCCCTGTTTAGAAGCCAAAGGGAAAAGGGCAGTCTAATGGGTAAGGCGGCATCCGCCTGTGACGCCCCCTGAGGGAAAGCTCTTTCATTGGTTTTCCTTAATTATGAAATGACCACATTTGTTTCCCTTGTTATATAGAGGCTTAGGGATGGCCTGAGGCCGGGCACCGCTTGGATGCTCGGCCAAATGTTGGGATTCCAAAGGGATGTATCCCTTTGGCAGGGTCCAGGGGCAGGGCCCCTGGTGGGAGTCCAGAGGGCAAAGCCCTCTGGTTACCCGTTCTTTTTCTTGTTGGCGATGTCCACCCACACGGCCAGCAGCAGAATCATGCCCTTGATGATGTACTGGATCATGATGGGCAGGTTCATGAGGCTCATGCCGTTGTCCAGGCTGGCCATCACCAAAGCGCCGATGATGGCCCCGAATACGGTGCCGATGCCCCCGGTGGTGCTGGTGCCGCCGATGATGCAGGCGGCGATGGTGTCCAGCTCAAAGAGGTTGCCGGCGGCGGTGGTGGCGGCGTTGAGCCGGGCGGTGAAAACGATGGAGGCCACGCCGCACAGGGTGCCCATGGACAGGAAGATGGTCATCATGGTCCTTTTGAGGTTCACGCCGGAGAGCCGGGCGGCCTCGGCGTTGCCGCCGATGGCGTAGACGTGGCGGCCAAAGGGCGTGCGCTTGGTGATCACGGTGTAGATGGCCACCACCACCAGCAAAATCAGGATGGCGTAGGAAACGCCCCGGTAGCTGGACAGCACGAAGCCCACCCCCACGATGGCCGCGCAGATGATGACCACCTTGAGGATTTCCAGGGAGAGGGGCAGCACCGTAAAGCCGTTGGCGATGCGCTTTTTCCGCCCCCGGAGCTCCATGACCACAAAGCCCGCCACCGCCACGGCGCACAGGATCACCGTCAGGTCGTGGAAGGGGGCCTCGGGCAGGAAGAGGCGGGGAATGTAGCCCTGGCCGATGGCCTTGAAGCCCGGGGCGAACTCCCCGATGGTGGCTCCGTTGGTCACCGCCAAGGTGAAGCCCCGGAAGGCGATCTGGCTGGCCAAGGTCACAATGAAGGCGGGCACGCCCCGGTAGGCGATCCAAAAGCCGTGCCAGGCCCCCACCAGCACGCCGCAGCCAATGGTGATCAAAATGGCCGCCACCGGGCTCACCCCGACCTTGGTCATCAGATAGGCCACCACGGCCCCCAAGGTGCCGCACACGGAGCCCACGGACAGGTCGATATGGCCCGCCACCATCACCAGCAGCATGCCCCCGGTGAGGATGCCGATGGTGCACATCTGGAGCAGCAGGTTGGACAGGTTCCGGGCGGAGATGAACAGCCCCCCGGTCAAAATGGTGAAGATGATCCAGATGGCCAAAAGGGCCGCGATCATGGTGTATTGGCGCACATTGCTGCGCATGGCCCCCGTGAGGGCCGCGCCAAAGGATTGCGGCCGCTGTGAGGGTTCCAGCCGGTTTGCCTGTGTGGTCATGTTACATGCCTCCCGTCGCGTACATCATGATCTTTTTCTGGGTGGCCTCAGCCCGGCTGAGCTCCCCGGCGATTTTGCCTTCGCACATTACCAAAATGCGGTCGCTGACGCCGAGAATTTCCGGCAGCTCCGAGGAGATCATCACGATGCTGATGCCCATTTCCGCCAAGCGATGCATGATCACGTAGATCTCGTACTTGGCCCCTACGTCGATGCCCCGGGTGGGCTCGTCCAAAATCAGCACCTTGGGGTTGGTCAGCAGCCATTTGCCCAACGCCACCTTCTGCTGGTTGCCGCCGCTTAAATTCCGCACCAGCTGCTCCAGGGTGGGGGTTTTCACGTGGAGGGACTCCACCATTCCCTCGGCGGCGGCCAGCTCCGCGTCCTGGTCGATGAAGCCGTGCGCCAGGCGGCTGGACAGGCTGGCCAAAGCCATGTTGTCCTTCACGCTTTGAATCAGCACCAATCCGGTGCCCTTGCGGTCCTCGGACAGGTAGCTGATGCCCGCCTTGATCACCTCGCTGGGGGACTTGGTGGACACCCGCTCTCCAAAGAGCTTCACCTCCCCGGAGGCTTTTTTGCCCCAAACCCCCAGCATGCTCAGCATCAGCTCCGTGCGGCCCGCGCCCATCAGCCCCGCGATGCCCAGAATTTCCCCTTTGCGGGTGGCAAAGCTGATATCGTCCAGGGCCTTGCGGCCCGGCACCTCCGGGTCGTACACGGTCCAATGGGAGACCTCCAGGGCCACCTCCCCCGGGGTATGCTGGGCGGTGGGGAAGCGCTGGGTCAGCTCCCGCCCCACCATCAAGGAGATCAGCCGGTCCTCTGTCAGGTCTTGGGCCTCATAGGTGCCCACGGTGCGGCCATCGCAGAGCACGGTGATCTGATCCGCGATGGCGAATACCTCCTTGAGCTTGTGGGAGATGAAGACGCAGGTCATGCCCTGGGCCCGGAACTGGCGCATCAGCTCCAGCAGGTTCTCCGTCTCCGTTTCCGTGAGGGAGGAGGTGGGTTCGTCCAGTACCAAAATGCGGGCCTTTTTGGCCACGGCCTTGGCGATCTCGATGAGCTGCTGGGTGCCCAGCCCCAGGCCCAGCACCGGCGTGTTGGGGTTCAGGGGCAGGCGAACCTCCTTCAGCACCTCCTTGGCCTTCAGCAGCGTCGCGTCCCAATCGATGAGGCCGCGCTTCACCACCTCGTTGCCCAAAAAGATGTTTTCGCAAACGGTCATATATTTGATCAAGGTCAGTTCCTGGTAGATCACCGCCACCCCCACCCGTTCGCTGTCCTTGATGGAGCGAAAGGACATGGGCTCTCCGCCGATCACCACCTGGCCCTGATAGCTGTCCACAGGATACACGCCGATTAATACCTTCATCAATGTGGATTTTCCCGCGCCGTTTTCCCCCACCAAGGCGTGGATGGTTCCCTCCTGAACGGAAAAGTCCACGTTGTCCAGCGCCACCACGCCGGGGAACTCCTTGCGGATGTGCCGCATTTCCAAGATATTGGGCTTCAAAGTCATCATCCCGCTTCCATTTTCGCCCGCGCGGCTGCCCAGGGCCATGGCCTGGGGAGGCGCTTTCGTTGCTGCTTTGGCCGGGAAGGGACCGGGCGCCCCCGGCCCCTTCCCGGCGGGGCGCCGGGGAACGCGCCTGCGCGCTCCCCCGGCAAGAATTTCCGGTTCCTTACTTGACGGCGTCGGGGCTCATGTAGCCGCTGTCAAAGAGCAGCTGCGCATAGGTGTCCTTGGTGACGGGAGCCGGCGGGAACTCCAGCACAGGCACGTCGATCTTGCCATTGTTCGCGCTGCCCGTGGCGCCGGGAGCCTCGCCCCGGGCCATCTTCACAGCCGCGTCAAAGGCCGCGCCGGACAGGTCCCGCACGTCGAAGAACACGGTCATGCTCTGGGTGCCCGCGATGATGCGCTTGATGGCGTCCACCTCGGAGTCCTGGCCGGTGACGATGACCTTGCCGTCCAAGCCCTGGGTGGCCAGCGCCTGGATGACGCCGCCGGCGGTGCCGTCATTGGGGGCGATGACGCCCTGGATGTCGTTGTTGTTGGCGGTGAGGGCGTTCTCCATGTGCTTGAGGGCCTCGCTGGGCTGCCAGTCCTTGCACTCCTGCTCCAGCACCACGGTGTAAGCGCCGCTGTCGATCTTGCCCTGGATGGCGCTGAGGGCGCCCTGCTTCAGGGGCACGCTGGTGTTGTCCCCGGGATCGCCGGAGAGGATGACGATGTTGCCCTTTTCCAGATGCTCGTTCATGTACTCGCCCATGAGCTGGCCGATCCGGAACTGGTCAAAGGTCACGTACAAATCCACGTCCGCGTTCAGGATGAGCCGGTCGTAGGAGATCACGGGGATGTTCTCCTCATGGGCCATCTCCACGATGTTCTTGGCGGCCTCTCCGTCGTGGGGGGCCACGATCAGCACGTCCACCCCCTGGGCGATGAGGTTTTCGCATTGGGTCTGCTGGCGACCCGCGTCGTTGTCCGCGATTTGCAGAGCAATTTCAATGCCCGCGGCTGCGGCGGCCCGCTCAAAGCCTTCCTTGTCCAGCACCCAGCGCTCTTCCCGCTGCGTGGGCAAGGAAATGCCGATCTTCACGGGCTTGTCAGAGGCGAAGGCCGTGGCAACGCCCAGCACCAGGCTGGCGAGCAGCGCTGCAACCAGCAGCAGGGACAGCATTTTCCGTTTCATTCCGTGTTCCTCCTTTTTCTGTGTAGGGGTCTATGTGAGAGCGGGATTCCCCGATCCCGCTAAGGAAACAGAAGCTTGCAAAGGGCGATGCCGCCCAGCACCGGGCTTGCCACCTCGCCCTGGAAGCGCAGGTTGGGCCGGGGGGCCATGGCCTCCAGGTGGGCTGTGAAGGACTTCAGGAACAGGGGGGATTTGAACAGGCTGCCGGCGGTCACCACGTCCACGGCTTCCTCCAGCTGAAAATCCAGCTTTTGGTATACGGAATAGGCGATTTCCGCCGCTAGCCGGGCCGCCTCCCGGACGATGTCCCCGCAGTAGCCGTCGCCGGTTTCCGCCAGGTCCATCACGGGCTTGGCGGCGGCGGCAATCTCCTGCATGGAGGTGCGGGAGAGCACATAGCGCAGGGACTCGAAATCCCTGGCCCCATATTGGGCCAGCAGCACGTCAAAAATCGCCTGATGCCGGTCATAGCCGTCGCAGAACCTAAGCAGCGCCCGCAGCACCCGGGTGCCGATCCACCCCCCGGAGCCCTCGTCGCTGATGAAGTTGCTCCAGCCGCCGCTGCGGGCCTTGCGGCCGTCCGCGCCGATGCCCGTGGCCGCCGAGCCCGTCCCCGCCACGGTGCACAGGCCCGGAGGGTTCCCCTTGGAGTAGAAGGCCAGCTCGGAATCGTTGCAGACATACAGGCGGCTTTGGGGAATGCCGGTGGAAAGGGCGATGTCCAGGTAATGGGCGTGATCCTCCGGGGAATCCACCCCGGACATGCCCATCACCATGCCCCGAATATCCGCCGGGGTGATGCCCATTCCCTGGAAAACCTGCTCCATCCCAGCCAGAAACATGACCCGTTCCGCGTCGGTTTCCCCGATTTTATAGTTGGTGCTTCCGGAAAAGAAGTGCCGCGTGTCTCCCGTGTCCAAAGAGGAGAGGCAAAACTCGGTTTTGGTGCCGCCCCCGTCCACAGCCAGGAAGAACTCCCCCATGCCAATCCCTCCTCCCGCCCCTACACGCCTCCGTTTTGGACCAGCTGCAAATGGCTCGTAATATTTCCCCGGCAGGTAAGGATCAGGCCCTTGATGCCGGTGGTATAGCTATCGTCGTACAGGATGACAGGCATGCTCTCCTTGGGGGCGTAGAAGGCCATCTGGGCGTGAATCTGCTCGATCAGATCCTTGTCAAAGGCCTCGCCGCCGAACACGATCACATCGGGGTTCAGCATGGCCACGTGGTTGGCGGCGGCGGCCCCCAGGATATTGGCCAGCATCTCCCGCTGGATGGGCACGCCCTTGGCCCAGAATTCCTCGGAGTTCAGGCGGGTGGACTGGATGAGCTTGGACTCCAGATAGCCGCCCACGCCGGTGTAATCCCGCTGGGGCGGCTCCCCGGTAAGGGGGGCCATGAAGCCCAGCTCCCCGGAGAAGTTGCTGGAGCCCCGGTACAGCTTCCCGTTGATGATGATGCCCGAGCCCATGCCGTTGCCCGCGTAGATGTAGACGATGTTCTCGTATTGGTCGCTGAGGTAAGTGAGGTAGTAGCCCACGGCGGAGAGCTTCACGTCATTTTCAATGCACAAGCCCGCGGGGTACCGGGCGGACAGAGCCTGGGCCAGGTTGAAGCCGTTCCAGCCGGGCACCTTGGGGATACCCACCAGCCGCCCGTCCGGCAGCACCACGCCGGGAACCCCTACGCCCACGGCCTTCACCGGGTTGGGGGCCCGCTCCATCAGCGCGTCGATGGCGGAGACGGTGCATGCCAGGGCCCCGTCGCCGCTGGAGGAATCCAGGGGAAAGGAAGCCTTGTACAGGCTTTTCCCGGTGATGTCGGTGACCCGCCCGGCATACTCCCCTCCGTGATAGTACAGCACCACCAGGCAGCCGGAATCCTTGTTGATTTCATACAAAATGGCCTTGCGGCCCGCGCCCTTGCCCGCCAGGCCCCCGGGGCGGAGGTCGCCGCCGGCCTCCAAATCGTCCACCAGCTTGCTGACGGTGGGCAGGCTCAGGCCTGTGAGGCGGGCCAGCTCCGGCTTGGAGAGGCGGCCCTGCTCCAGAATCAGCTGCTGGATCATGGCGGAGTTGATCGCTTTGAGGATTTGCGGCTGACCCACAAAATCGGCCATGGAGGTTCCTTTCTGGAGGCGGAAACCCTTTGACGGCTGCGAGAGGTCAGAGGGCTTCCATCCCGGGAAGTATGGGGTGGGGAATGATCCGGCGGAACGGGGAATAGTAGTACGTGCGCCCAACAAGGAAACCAAACAATTAATTAATAAGTTTTGTTAATTAATTATGGTTTATGGTTGGGGATTTGTCAATAGGGAAAGTGAAATTTTTTTGTGGGGTTTTTTCGGAGGTTTTTTCCGCAGGCGAAGGGGCCGGATTTCCTTGCACAGGAAGGGGCCGGATTTCCTTGCACGCCCCCTTGCGCAATCGCCCCGTCTGTGCTATACTTCCACAGATTACGCACCTTTGTCGATTGGGCGATTGTTCCGTGGCCCCATGAGCCCCGGTGTCCGACCTGAGACGACGCAAAGGGTGGGAAAAACAAGGAGGAAACCCTAATGGCAGTCATTTCCATGAAACAGCTCCTGGAAGCGGGCGTGCACTTCGGCCACCAGACCCGCCGCTGGAACCCCAAAATGGC
>JARKQO010000586.1 GCA_029974855.1 Eubacteriales bacterium | reverse complement strand
GGAAACCAGAACAGCGGGAAAACGACGCTTTTCAACCAATTGACGGGAAGCAACCAGCACGTGGGGAACGGGCCGGGGGTGACGGTGGAGCAGAAGACGGGAACGATGCTGCACCACCACCATGGGGAGCAGACCCATCTGGGGCTGCCCGTTTGGCACGGAAGGAGGCCCGGGAGGGAGAAGCGGCTTCCGGAGAAGTACAGCGACGTGACCATCGTGGATTTGCCGGGGATCTATTCCCTGAGCCCCTATTCCATGGAGGAGATCATCAGCCGGAACTACATTGTGCGGGAGAAGCCGGACGTGGTGATCAACATTGTGGACGCCACCAACCTGGAGCGGAACTTGTATTTGACGCTCCAGCTGTTGCAGCTGGGGCGGCCGGTGGTGGTGGCCCTGAACATGATGGACGAGGTGCGCAGCCAGGGGGACGTGATCGACCTGGGAGCTATGGAAAAGGCCCTGGGGGTGCCGGTGGTGGCCATTTCCGCCCGGAGGGGGGAGGGCCTGGACGAGCTGGTGCGGCGGAGCATGGACGTGGCGAAGTACCGGCAGCTGCCGGCCCGGCTGGACATCTGCCGGGGGGCGGCCCACAAGGCCCTTCACGCGGTGGCGCATTTGGTGGAGCACAAGGCCATGAGCAAGGACATGGCCCCGCTGTACGCGGCCACCAAGCTCTTTGAGGGCGACGAGCCCATGCGGGGGGAGCTGGGGCTGTCCCGGGAAACGGAGCACATTGTGGAGGAAATCCTCAGCGCCATGGAGAAGGAGGCGGGGATGGAGCGGGCGGCGGTGATGGCGGATACCCGGTACCGCTTCATCGAGGGGCTGCTGGCGGCCTGTGTGACCCGCAACCCCAATGGCCACAGCCATGCCAGCGACAGGATCGACGGGGTGCTGACCCACCGGGTGCTGGCGATTCCGGTGTTTCTGGCCATGATGCTGCTGGTGTTCTTCATCACCTTCGGGCCCTTTGGCACCATGGTGGCGGACTGGTTCGCGGCGGTGGTGGACGGGGGCATCGAGCTGCTGGCAGGGGCCTTGGAGCGTTGGGGCGTGGCCCTGTGGGTGCGGGAGCTGCTGGTAAAGGGCGTGCTGACAGGGGTGGGCAGCGTGCTGAGCTTTATGCCCACGATTTTGATTCTGTTTTTGCTGCTGTCCATTCTGGAGGACAGCGGGTACATGGCCCGGGCGGCCTTTCTGATGGATAAGCCCCTGCGGGGGCTGGGGCTCAACGGCCGCAGCTTCATCCCCATGATGATGGGCTTTGGGTGCAGCGTGCCGGCCATCATGAGCGCCCGGAGCATGAACAACCAGCGGGACCGGCGCTTTACCATCATGCTGACGCCCTTCATGAGCTGCGGGGCCAAGGTGCCCATCTACGCGCTGTTTACGGCGGCTTTCTTTCCGGAGCATCCCGTGGCGGTGATGAGCGGGCTGTACATTGCGGGGATTTTGATGTCCATTGTGGCGGGGCTGCTGCTGAAGCGCTTTGTGTTCCACGGGGAGGCGGCCCCCTTCATCATGGAACTGCCCAGCTACCGGCTGCCCACCCCCCGCAACGTGGGGCGGCAGATGTGGGATAAGGCCAAGGATTTCATCCACAGGGCCTTTACGGTGATCTTTCTGGCGACGCTGGTGGTGTGGTTTTTGCAGAGCTTCACCTTCCGCCTGACGGCGGCCCGGAGCATCCAGGAGAGCATGCTGGGCTCCCTGGCGGGGTTCATCGCGCCGGTGTTCATCCCGGCGGGGTTTGGCAATGTCCAGGCCGCCACGGCGGTGCTGACGGGGATCATGGCCAAGGAAAGCGTGGTGAGCACCTTGGCGGTGCTCTCCGGGGCCTCGGCGGACAGCGTGGAGCTGCTGGCGAATTTGCGCAGCATCTTCCCCAGCGCCCTGTCGGCCATCTCCTTTTTGATGTTTGTGCTGCTGTATATGCCCTGCGTGGCGGCCTTCGCGGCCATGCGCCGGGAGATGGAAAGCCTGCGGTGGGCCTTTTGCACCGTGGCGGGGCAAACGGCTTTGGCCTGGGTCATCGCCACGGCGGTATACCAGGGGGGCCTGCTGCTGGGGCTGGGCTAAGGCGGGAAGACCACAGGAGAAAGGGAGGGAGCGGGATGAGCCAAACCATTCGGCTGTACGGCCTGCAGACGGATTCCATCGTGGACGGCATCGGCTACCGGGCGGCCATTTTCACCCAGGGCTGCCACCACCACTGCCCGGGCTGCCACAACCCCGACAGCCACGACCCGGCCGGGGGCACGGAGTGGACCCTGGAGGACGTGGAAAAGAAGTTTTCGGGGAACCCTTTGCTGGACGGCATCACCCTCACCGGCGGGGAGCCCTTTCTGCAGCCGGGCCCCTGCGCGGAGCTGGCCCGGCGGGCCCATGGCAAGGGCTTGTCCGTGTGGGTGTACAGCGGCTTCACCTACGAGGAGCTGCAGCGGATGGCCCAGCGCAGCGAGGAGGCCAAGGCCCTGCTGGAGGAATGCGATGTGCTGGTGGACGGCCCCTTTGTGCTGGCCCAGCGCTCCTTGGAGTTGAACTTTTGCGGCAGCCGCAACCAGCGGGTGATCGACATGAACAGGAGCCGCCAGGAGGGCAAGGTAATCCTGTACGTGCCGCCGGAATGGTAGGGGAGGAAGTATGCCGAAGAAGCTGACGTTGTTAGCCACCGGGGGCACCATTGCCAGCACTCCCAGCGAAAGCGGCCTGATCCCCACTTTACGGGGGGAGGAGCTGCTGGAGGGGGTGCGGGACGCGCTGCCCTGTGAGGTGGCGGCCCGGGACGTATTCATGATGGACAGCAGCAACATGCAGCCCGAGGAATGGTGCGCTTTGGCCCGGGCGGCCCACCAGGCCATGGAGGAAAGCGACGGCGTGGTGATTACCCACGGCACGGACACCATGGCCTACACGGCCGCGGCCCTGTCCTTCATGCTGGCGGGGGCCCCCAAGCCGGTGATTCTCACGGGCTCCCAGCTGCCTTTGCGGCATCCCCTGACGGACGGACGGAGCAATTTGCTGCGGGCCATGGCCGCCGCCTGCCAGGGGGTGGGCGGGGTGTATGTGTGCTTTGACGAGAAGCTGATTTCCGGGGTGCGCTGCGTGAAAACCCACACCACGGCCATGGACGCCTTTGCCAGCATCAACAGCCCCATGGCTGGGCATTTTGACGCGGAGGGCATGCACATCGACCACCCCCAGCCCTTTACCCCGCCCCCCGGGGAGGAGCGGGGCTACAAGCTGCGGGCGGCCTTGGACCCCCGGGTGTTTTTGCTGAAGCTGATCCCCGGCACCGCCCCCCAGGTGCTGCGCTATGTGCGGCAGGCCGGGTACAGGGGCTTGGTCATCGAGGCCTTTGGCCTGGGCGGGCTGCACTATATCCGGCGGAATCTGGTAAAGGCCTTGGAGGAGCTGGAGGAAAGCGGCCTGGAGATTTTGGTGGTGAGCCAATGCCTCCACGAAAAGGCGGATTTCTCGGTGTACGAGG
>JARKQO010000568.1 GCA_029974855.1 Eubacteriales bacterium | reverse complement strand
CCGAAGTCCCCGCCGAAGCTCTCCCGGAGAAGGACCTGAAAATCTCCGCCGGTGTTGGGCAAGGAGAAGGCCTGGCTGATGAACTGGACATCCCCGGGCTGTAAGAGGGCCTGGGGGTCGTCGCTGGGCTCGTCCTGGGGCAAAGGGATAGGCCGGCAACGCCGCCCGTCCTGGGAAAGAGACAGGTCATAGGCCCAGTCAAAGCTGGTGGGATGGGTCCCGGTGTTCTGCCACTGAAGGTAGAGCACCGCCGCGCCGCTGTCCTCAAAGACGTTGATATATACCACTTGCAGGGCGCTGGAGGGAAAGTCCGCCAAAAGCATTGGAATGGAGGGGCTTTCTCCCTCGGGAATGGGCAGGGGAATGGCGGTGGCCTCCCCCGGCGGCACCTGGGTGGGCTCAGGGTCAAGGGCCAGGGGCGTGGGCTGAGGGGTGGGTTGGGGAGTGGGCTGTGGCGTGGCACGGGCGGGAGGCTCTGGCAGGGTATAGACCGTAAGCTCCCCGGTGGCCGGGGAATAGGCGATGCTCAGAGGGCTGTAGCCCTGGCCGAAGCTTTCGCTGACCTGGATGAGCACCTGGGCCTGACCGTCGGGGAGAAGAAAGGCCAAGTGGACCTGCTGCTCCTGCCCGGGGGCCACCCAACCGGTGGGATCGCCGCCGGAGATCTCCGGGGGCAAAGGGATGGGCTGGCAGCGGCGCTCCCCCTGGGTGAGAAACAGGGTATAGGTCCAGGCGAAACTGGTGGGGCTTTCCCCTCCGTTGCGCCACAGGATGGAGAGGACGGCCTGGCGGCTATCGGGCTCGAATTGCACCTCCAGAAGCTGCCACTGGCTGGAGCCGAAATCCGCCGAGAGCAAAGGAGTCTTCGGGGCGGTCTCTGCCAGGGTCAAAAGGGGCGCACTGAGCGCCAGGATCAGGGTCAGGAGAAAAGCCAAAGCGATGGCCGGGAAGGGCGGTTTTTTCATAGCGCTGTCCCTTTCTTTGACGGTTGTCGGGATGGGGTGGAGAGGGAAATCCTCCTGGGGGGGATATCCGGCTTTTTCCCAAAACTTTGTTTTATTTTACCATGGGGCTCAGGGGCCGTCAATGGGTGGGAAAAGGGGGGGCGGCGTGCCGGAACACAGGGCCGCCTTTGGGCTTGCGGCCGGGGCTTCGCGCCCCCTGCCGCCGAAAAATCTGCCCCGGGTGCTTGACAGAGCGGGGCTTGACCAGTATACTTATGGAGTTGTTTTGTGGGTTCTGCGCGCTGCGTTTGACAAAGCCGCATTCCGCCATAGAGATTGAGATGTCAAGGAGTGTTTTGAAATGTTCCGTACCTACCAGCCCAAAAAACGCCAGCGCAGCAAGGTGCACGGCTTCCGTGCCCGCATGTCCACCAAAAACGGCCGCCGGGTGCTCGCCGCCCGCCGCCGCCGTGGCCGCAAGGTGCTTTCCGCCTAAGGCACAGTGGCAATGCCCTTTGTTTTTCGGTTTGGCCCGCCCCATTCCTCATGTCATGGGTGAAGTGGGTTCGGGCTTTTCCGATATTATCAGGCATTGGGAGGATGGGGGAAGGCCTTGCAACGGCAGTATCGCTTAGGGCCGGACCGGCAGTTTCGCTATGTATACAGGCGTGGCGTGCGGGTGTCCGGCGGGGACCTTACGCTGCTGTACGTGCGTAGCCGTCAGAAGCGGGTGGGGTTTTCCGTCAGCAAGAAGGTGGGGGGCGCGGTGGTGCGCAACCGTGTCAAGCGCCTCCTGCGGGAGGTTTTTCGCCCCAGGATGACCTCTTTGCCCCAGGGGCTGTATGTGGTGGTGGCCAGGCCCGGTTTGCCCCAGCAGTCCTTTCAACAGCTTTCCCAGAACGTGGACAGCCTTTTGCGCAAGCTGGCCAGGGCCCAAAGCGCCGGGCCCCGGCCCGGCCAGGGAACGGGGGCCCCATGAAACGGCTTTTGATCCGCATGATCCGCTTCTACCAGCGGCGCATCAGCCCCCACACGCCGCCCTCCTGCCGCTTTCAACCCTCCTGCTCCCAGTATGCCCTCACGGCCTTGGAGCGCTACGGCGCGCTGAAGGGCGGGGCCATGGCCCTATGGCGGCTGCTGCGCTGCAACCCCTTTTGCAAAGGGGGCTACGATCCGGTACCCGAGGTTCCCAATACCACCCTGAGGAGGAACTGATTTGGACATCAATGGGTTTTTGGCCGGTATTCTCACCGGCATCAATTCCGTGGTGAATAACTACGGCTGGTCCATCGTGGTCTTTACGCTGCTGATTAAGCTGGTGCTGTTCCCCTTCGACTATAAGAGCCGCAAGAGCATGCGCCGCATGACCAGGCTCCAGCCGGAGATTGCCAAGCTCCAGAAGAAATACGCCAACGATAAGGACAAGCTGAACCAGAAAACCTCCGAGCTGTACCGCAAGGAGAAGATCAACCCCCTCAGCGGCTGCGTGCCCATGCTGATCACCCTCCCGGTGCTCTTTGCGATGTTCGGGGCCATGCGCACCATCGCCAACACCCAGATGGTGCAGCAGGTGGTGGAGCTGCTTACCAACAACCCTCAGACCAACGAGAGTTGGCTGTGGGTGAAGAACCTGTGGATGCCCGACAGCCCCTTTGCCACCACTGTTGCGGATTTGAACAGCCTCAAGCAGATTTCCGGGGACATCTGGGAGAAGGTCTGGAGCGGGCTTTCCGCCGGGCAGCTGGATATTCTGGGAAGCCTGGGGCTTGGCATAGAGCAGATCAAGGCTGCCGCCGCCGCCGGCGCCCAGGGCCAGGCCATCGCCGATTTGGTGTTCCCGGTGCTGCAGCAAAACCCCACCTACGTGGCGGAATCCGTCCGGTGGGCCACCATGCCGGAGCTGAACCTGCTGCTGCTGCGGCTGCCCGTTTACGCCATGAACAACGGCCTCTTCCTCCTGCCGATTTTGGCGGCTGTGACCCAGTTCCTCATGACCATCACCCAGCCCCAGACCACACCCACCGAAGGCCCCAACGCCAGCACGGGCAAGCTGATGAAGTACTTCTTCCCGCTGTTCTCCCTGTATATTTGCTCCAGCTATACCGCCGGGTTCGCCCTGTACTGGGTGATGTCCAACGTGATCGCCTGGGGCCAGGGCGCGGTGCTCAACAAGATCTTTGACGCCCAGGATCAAAAAGCCAGCCAGACCACCATTGGAGAGGGGACCATAAAATGAGGTCGATTCAATCCAGCGCAAAGACCATGGAGGAGGCTGTAACCCAGGGCCTTGAAAAGCTGGGTGCGTCCTTGGGGGATGTGACCATCGACATTCTGGATGAGGGCTCCAAGGGCTTTTTTGGCCTGCTGGGCAGCAAGCCCGTGGTGGTGAGGCTGACCCTGCGGGAGGACGGGGAGGAGCCGGATGTGCGGTCCACCTTTTCCCTGAGGGACGCTTCCCCCGACCGGGCGGGCAAGAAAGGCGGCCTGAAGGACAAGGCCGAGGCCGCCAAGGAGAAGGTACAGGCCCAGCAGCCCAAGGAGAAGCCCCAAAGCGTGAAGGAGAAGGCCCAGGCAGCCAAGGAAAAGGTGAAGCCCGCCCAGAAGGAGGCCCAGGCATCCCAGGAGCCCTCCGGCGAAAGGCCCCAGCGGAGCCCCCGGGCCAACCGAGGCGAGCGCTCGCCCATGGCGGCCCCCAGGCAGACGGCCCCGGCTTTCCAAGAGGACGGTTCCATCGCCCCCGCGCCCCTGTGCGACCCCGCCAGCCATGAAGGCAAGGCCCAGCAGTTTTTGCTGGAGGTAACCCGCCTGATGGGCGTCACCGTCAGCGTGGCTGCGGGCCGGGACGAGGAAGGCAATGTCCGGGTGGACATGCACGGGGATACTTTGGGCATCCTCATCGGCCGCCGGGGCGAAACCTTGGACTCCCTTCAATACCTCACCAGCCTGTACGTGAACAAGGACCAGGATGAGTACATCCGGGTGACTTTGGATACCGAGAACTACCGCGCCAAGCGGGAGGAGGCCCTGACCCGGCTGGCCAACCGCATGGCCAGCCGCGCGGTGAAAACCGGCCGCAAGGTGGTCATGGAGCCCATGAACCCCTACGAGCGCAGGATTTTGCACAGCGCCCTCCAGCAGAACGAGGCCGTCACCACCCACAGCGAGGGGGACGAACCCAACCGCCATGTGGTGATTACCTTGAAGCAGGGGCAGTCCTCCTAAGGATGGCTTTTGGGGGGAAGACTTTGTAGGGGCTCTGCCCCTACAACCACCCCGGCAGGGATTTCATCCCTGCACCCGCTTTCTGGCCGCGTTGGCGGCCAGGGGAAATGAAATCAATATCATGCAGATGAAAAGGTGCCGGGGAATGGGTTTTCCCGGCGTCTTTTTTCTTTGATGGACCGCGAAACCATCCAAATTTTTTTCTCATGCAATTTTTTCCCTTCCCCAAAGCTCTAATAAGTGAAAAAGGAATTGCAATGACTTTCTCAAACGAGGTGCCGGATGAACAAGGAGGAGTTTTCCACGCGGATTCAGGCCATGGAGGGAACGCTGTACGGAGTGGCCCGCACCTACCTGCCCGGCCCCGCCGACTGCGCCGACGCGGTGCAGGAGGCGGTGCTCAGGGCCTATGGCAGCCTGGGATCCCTCCGCCGGGAGGAATGCCTGGAAACCTGGGTGGTGCGGATTTTGATCAACCAGTGTAAAAGCCTTTTGCGGAAACAAAAGCGCACGGTGCTCCTGGCCCAGGTGCCCGACTGCGCCGCGCCTTCCGGAGCGGACCCCGCCCTGCACGAGGCCGTGTACTCCCTGGACCTTCGTTACCGGGCCCCGTTCACGCTCTATCACCTGGAGGGGTACTCCGTGGCGGAGATCGCGGGGATGCTGCGCCTGCCCCAAGGCACGGTAACCAGCCGCTTGCAGCGGGCCCGGCTCGCCCTGCGGCATATGTTAGGGGGTGACTGGGAATGAAGCGGCAACAGATTTCACGGGAGCGCGTGTACGGGCCTATTCCCGAGGCGGTGTCACGCCGTTTGGCCTACACCCTGGAGCATTTGGAGGAGGAACCTCAGATGAAGAAGAGATCGATTCCGGTACTGGTGGCGGTGGCGCTGCTGGTGCTGGCCGGGCTGGCCTACGCGGCGGTGACCGGCGGGCTGCAATGGTACTATGAAACCCGTTTTGACTATGGCGGAAATCTGCCCCGGGATGTGGCCCAGCGCATCCAATCCGATATCCCCCAGCAAACCCGGGAGAATCCCCTGGTGAACGTGGCCGTGGTGGGAGCGGCCTGGCTGGGGCAGGGGCTGGACGCAAATTCGCCTGACAGCGAGGTGCTGGACATCCTGATCCGGGCCTGGATGAAGGACCCGGACCGGTATGAAATGGTACCCGACGGAGCCATCGACACGGACGGGGCCCGGGGCGAGGAGGAGCGCCTGGAACACCCCCTGTACGCCCACCGGGCCGATGAGGCCTGGCTGTGGGCCAACGGTACCCACGGGCCCGTGGATCAGGTGATGAAGGACTCTGCCAAGGAATTGCTGCTCTTTCGCGTTAACATCGACGATCTGTGGGCTGAGTGGGCCTACGGAGTCCCACTGCCCATGTCTTCCTACGACGCGTTTATCGATGAGGAAACCGGAGAGGTGATGGTGAACTTTTCTCTGGGCTTTAGCCAGGAGGCCATGACAGCGTTGCGGGAGCATGCCGATAGCGAGGGCTATGTGACCTTGGTGTACCGCAGCTGGGCCGGACCCTTTGTGGACCTGGACCCGAATCCCCGGGGAGAGACGGGACTCACTACCTTCCGGGTGAAGCTGCCCTAGGGGAAGTTGGGGAAAACAAAAAAGGAAAAGCCGCGCCGGGATGTGCTTTCGGCGCGGCTCTGCCTTTCAAGGTTTTAAGATTTCCGGGGAACCCCCGAAGCCTTATTTGAACCCCAAATCAGGCTTGCCGGTATAGGGGGTGAAGATCACGTCGCCGCTGTCGATCATCAGGTACTGGCCGTCTTTCACCTTGAAATCGCACTGGCTCTTGTCCTTGCCCTTTTCAAAGTAGGAGTAGGTTTCGCTGGTAATGGACTCGCTGATGTAGAGACTGCCGTTATAGCTCAGGTCTTTGCCGTTTTCTTCCAGCAAATCGCCCCACTTCACAAAGGAGTAGGCCCCCGGCACAGGGGTGATGGTCCAATGCCCGGCGGGGATATCCTCTCCGATGGTGTAGATGCCCTGGGGCACGGTGACCTCCTGCCAATCCTCCGAGGCCCACATGGCCAGGAGCACCCGATCCTTCAACGCCACCAACTCGTCGTAGGACATGGCTTCCAAATCAATGGTCTGGCGAGCGGCCAGGGCCACCGGGGTCAGGAACAGAGCGGCTGCCAGCAGGGCGCAGAATAGCCTTTTCATGGGATAACCTCCTTATGTTGATGGGAGTTTGTGGAGATACTGCTACTGTACCACAGGGCCGTCCACTTTTCAATGGCAAGCCCCACTTCGTTTCTTCCTCCCAAGGCCATGACAATCCTGGAAAAACATGGTATAATACTTTTATGGAAACCCGCTTTGGCGGCGCGCAAGGGATGGGAGGTGCTGTCCAGGCCGCGAGAGGACCGATGCTTCCCCGGGAAGGCCCACAGGCCGGAGCGCCGCGCCCCTTGGGGCGGCGGGACACAAAAGCAATACGAAAGGGGCTTTGAGCAATGAAAGGCGATCCCAAACTGATTGACACGTTGAACTCTCTGCTGGCGGACGAGCTGACCGCCATCAACCAGTACATCGTCCACGCGGAAATGTGCGAGGACTGGGGCTACGGCAAGCTGCACCATGGCTTTGAGAAGCGGGCCATCGACGAGATGAAGCACGCGGAGAAGCTCATCGGCCGGATTCTCTTTTTAGGGGGCACCCCCATCGTTACGGATCTGAACCGCATCCACATCGGCGCGGAGGTTCCCGCCCAGGTGGAAAACGACCGGGTGGCCGAGGAAGGCGCCATCAAGGCCTACAACGAGGCCATCGCTTTGGCGGGAGAGCTGAAGGATTACGCCACCCGGGATATCCTGGTGCAGATCCTCAACGATGAGGACCGCCACATGGACGAGCTGGAGGAAATGCTGGACCAGATGGAGCAGATGTCTTTGCCCATCTTCCTCACCACCCAGGTGGGGTAAGCGTAGCATATGCGCGCAAAAGAGGCGGTTCCCGGAAGGAGCTGCCTCTTTTTTGCACCCGGGGCCGGACAAAATCCAAATCGATGATATAATGAAAAACAGATAGGCGTTTGTGGGGAGCCGGGAGGATTCGATGTTTTGGAGAAGATATTTCCTATGGGAAGCGGGGATGTGGAATGGGTATCAACGACAAAGTGAGCACGGGAATCGAAGGCTTTGATCTCATCATTGATAAGCTCCGGCTTGGCGATAATGTGGTTTGGCAGGTGGATTCCATCGCAAGCTATCGGAAGATGATTCTGCCCTACGTTGAGCAGGCCTTGCTGGACAAGAGAAAGCTGATCTATATCCGTTTCGGCACCCATGAACCCCTCCTCAGCGAAGGCCGGTCCGTCACGGTTTGCCGGGTGGAGGCTGAGAAGGGCTTTGAAAGCTTTGCCACCGATGTGTACGGCTTGGTGAAAGCCCAGGGAAGGGGAGCTTTTTATGTTTTTGACTGCCTGACCGAATTGCTTGCGTCCTGGTATTCCGATTTGATGATCGGCAACTTTTTTAAGATCATATGCCCGTATTTGTATGAGCTTGATACGGTGGCCTACTTTGCCATTATCCGGAACGTTCATACCTACAGCACCATCGCGGGGATTCGCGAAACAACCCAGCTCCTGCTGGATTTGTATCAGGTGAATGATCAACTGTACATTCATCCCCTGAAGGTATGGCGGCGGTATTCCCCCACGATGTTCTTCCCCCATCTGATGCGGGGAAACGAGGCCGTCTCCGTCACTGCCAGCGCGGAGGCTGCCGAGCTGTTTTCCCATATTCAACGCGCGGGGAAGCAAATCGATTACTGGGACATTCTTTTCGACAAGGCGAAGGAGACGCTGGCGCAGCCTCCGGAAAAGCAGGAGGAAACCAAGAGGCTTTTGATGCTGATGCTCATAGGCGGCAGATCGAAGATATTCAATCTGTGCGACCGGTATTTCTCCCTGCCGGATATTCTGGAAATCGCGTCCAGGGAGGTGGGAACAGGCTTTATCGGAGGAAAGAGCATCGGCATGCTTCTGGCCAGAAAAATCCTGGAGAAGGATGGGGGAAGCCGCTTCACGCCTGTTTTGGAGCCCCATGCTTCTTACTATCTGGGATCGGATATTTTTTACACCTATATTGTGGAAAACGGGTGGTGGAATCTCCGCGCCAAGCAGAAGACAAAGGAAGGATATTTTCCCTACGCCTCCGAGCTGAAGGAAAAATTAATGCACGGCAAATTCCCCGAAAGGATTCAGGAGCAGTTTTTGCATATGCTGGAATATTTCGGGCAGTCTCCTATGATCGTGCGTTCCAGCTCCTTGCTGGAAGATAACTTTGGGAATGCTTTCGCCGGTAAATACGAGAGCGTGTTCTGCGTAAACCGGGGGTCGCCGGAGGAGCGCTACGAAGCCTTTGAGCAGGCGGTGCGCACCGTTTACGCCAGCACAATGAACGAGGACGCCCTTGCCTACCGCGTCAACAGGGGGCTCTTTGAGAAGGATGAACAAATGGCGATCTTGGTTCAGCGCGTTTCCGGAGATTATTACAGGGAGAATTTTTTCCCCCATGTCGCGGGCGTAGGCAATTCCTCCAACCTGTACGTCTGGGACAATAACATGGATATGAACGCGGGTATGCTGCGCCTCGTTTTTGGACTGGGCACAAGAGCGGTGGACAGAACCGAAGGGGATTACGCCCGGATCGTATGCCTGGACGATCCTTCCCGCGTCCCCCCGGTCTATTATGAGGATCAGCGCAAATATACGCAGCACAAGGCGGATGTACTCTCCCTGAGAGACAATGCCTTACGCACGAAAAGAGTGGATGAACTTCTGGCCTATGACATCAAAACCGATAAGGAGCTGTTCCGCAGGCCGGATTATGAAGCCGCAAACCGCCTGCGTGAGCTGGGGTATGCGAACGCGGGGATTCCCGCCATCCTTGATTTCGGGAAGCTTCTTTCGCAGACCGGATTCCCGGCCGTGATGAAGGACATGCTCGCGCTGCTGTCCAGCGTGTATGATTATCCGGTGGACATAGAATTCACCGCCAATTTTGCCCAGGATGGGGAGTTTAAGGTGAACCTGCTGCAATGCCGGCCTTTACAGACAAGAGGGCTGGGCAAGCCCATCCGAATGCCTGATTGCGGCGATGGACAGAGCTGCTTTTTCTCCACCCCGGGGAATTTCATGGGCGGAAACGTGCACCTGCCCATTGATTTTGTTGTTTTTGTTCATCCAAAAGCCTATCTGGAACGGAACGAGCAGGGGAAGTATGCCGTTGCCAGGCAAATCGGGGCGCTGAATACCGCGCTGAAGGGGAAAACGGTGATGCTGATGGGTCCGGGAAGATGGGGAACCTCAACGCCGTCCCTGGGGTTGCCCGTACATTTTTCGGAAATTTGTCATATGGCGGTGATTTGCGAGGTGGCATCCGTGGAAGAGGGATTCAGTCCCGAGCTGTCCTATGGCAGTCACTTTTTTCAGGACCTGGTGGAATCGGGAATCTTTTACGCGGCCATTTTTCCAGGGCATCAGGACGTGGTCTATCATTCTGAGTTTATTTCCGGCAGGGAAAATATGCTGGAATCCGTCCTGCCGCAGAGCAAAGGCTTTTCGGATGTGATTCACGTGGCCCGGACAGATAAAATGGAATTATTCGCGGATATCGTACTGCAGAAGCTTTTATGCAGGCAGGGGCCCTGAACACAAGGAAGCTAAAAATGAATTTCTGAAAAAAACGGATACGTTCATGTACTCTTTCTATATTTTTGGGCAGACTAAAGCGAGGTGATCAAATGCTTGATGCGATAAAGGCAGCGCCCAATAGACTGATCCATGAAACATCCCCCTACCTGCTTCAGCACGCCCACCAGGGGGTGGACTGGTGGCCCTGGTGCCAGGAGGCCTTTGACAGGGCCAAGGCCCAGGACAAGCCGGTGTTTTTGAGCATCGGCTACAGCAGCTGCCACTGGTGCCATGTGATGTCCAGGGAGAGCTTTGAGGACCCCCAGGTGGCGGAGCTTCTGAACGGCTCCTTTGTTCCCATCAAGGTGGACCGGGAGGAACGGCCCGATATCGACAGCGTGTACATGCAGGCGTGCCTGGCCTTCACCGGCAGCGGAGGCTGGCCCATGACGCTGCTGATGGACTGGGACAAGCGGCCCTTTTTTGCCGGCACCTATTTTCCCAAGCGCCGCCGCTACGGCAGGCCGGGGCTGTTGGAGCTGCTGGAGTGGGCCCGGAACCAGTGGGACGGGGACCGGGAAAAGCTGCTGGAAAACGCCGCTTTGCTCACCGCCCATGTGAGCGGGGGAGAGCGGGCCTTGGGGAGCGACGTTCCAGAGGGGGAGGAGCTGATGGAGCGGGCGGCCCGGGAGCTCAAGGACGGCTTTGACCCCCGCTACGGCGGCTTCGGGCCGGCTCCCAAGTTTCCCATGGCCCATACCTTGCTGTTTTTGCTGGCCTATGACCGGGTGGCCCCGGAGGCGGGCTGCCTTCAGATGGCGGAGACCACCTTGCGGCGCATGGCCCAGGGGGGCATCTTCGACCAGATCGGCTACGGCTTTTCCCGCTATTCCACGGACGAAAAATGGCTGGCGCCCCATTTTGAGAAGATGCTCTACGACAACGCCCTGCTGCTGATGGCCTACGCCGCGGCCTATGGGCGCACCCACAACCCCGTATACAGCACCGTGGGCCGCAAGATCGTCACCTACCTGCGCCGGGAGATGACCCACCCCCAGGGGGGCTTTTACAGCGCCCAGGACGCGGACAGCCAGGGGAAGGAGGGGAAGTACTACCTGCTGACCCCCGGAGAGGTGGAGGCGGTGCTGGGTCAAGAGATGGGCCGGCGCTGGTGCGCTTTGTATGACATCACCCCCCAGGGGAACTTTGAGGGGGCCAGCATTCCCAACCAGATCGCCTTGGCCGGGGCCGACCACAGCCTGGACAGCCTGGCCCCCAAGCTGTACGCCTACCGCAAGGCCCGGATGGCCTTGCCCTTGGACGATAAGGTGCTGACGGCCTGGAACGGCCTGATGATCGCCGCCCTGTGCGACGCCTACCGGGCCTTCGGGAAGCCGGAGGACCTGGTCATGGCCCGGCGGGCGTCGGCCTTTGTCCGGGAGAAGCTGTCCCAGGGGGAGAAGCTGTTCATCACCTACCGGGAGGGAGCCCGGGCCCATGCCGGGCTGCTGGACGACTATGCCTTTATGGCCTATGGACAGCTGCAGCTGTACCGGGTCACCCTGGAGCCGGAGCCCCTTCATTGGGCCCTGGCCTTGGTGAAGAAGGCCCTGGCGGATTTCTTCGACCCGGAAAAGGGCGGGTTTTACCTTTCCGGCACAGAAAACGAGACCCTCATCGCCCGGCCCAAGGAAACCAGCGACGGGGCCATGCCCTCGGGAAACAGCGTGATGGCCATGAACCTGGCGTTGCTTTCCATGCTGCTCCCGGACAGCGGCCTGGAGGAGGCCCTGGAGAAGCAGATGGCCTTCCTGAGCCTTCGGGCCGCCCGCAGCCCCGAGAGCCACGCCTTCTTTTTGCTGGCGCTGCTGCAAAGGGATTTCCCCGGGCGCAAGATCACCGTGGTGCTGGCGGAGCAGGCCCGGCGGTCCCAAGTGGCGCCCCTGTTGCCCAAGGATGCCTGGATCACGATTTTGGAGCGGGAAACGGAGGCATATCCCCTGCTGGAGGGAAAGACCACCTATTACGTGTGTGAAAACGGAACCTGCGCTGCCCCCAGCCATCAGCTGGAGGGCCCCAAGGGGCACTAGGACGGCGTGGGGCCGGAAACCCCGGAGGGCCCCAGGCGGGAAAGCCCCGGGCAAAGGCTCTCCGGGGTATATTTAGCCTATTGCGCCGGAGGGCCCTTTTGAGATATACTATCCCCAGGGCAGGCGATAACCGGCTTGCGCCGCGCGATCCAGTGGGAAGGCCCACGCTGGGATCAATTCGCCAGGAAAGGATGACATGTATGAAAAAGACGATGATCGCATCCAAAAACCAGACCGGGAGGGTGACGATCTTCTAGCCCTCCTATTTTATGGAGGATTGTTCATGTCATCTCAGAAAAAGTTCATCAGGCTTCGCACCTTTCTTTCTTATTACAAACCCTACAAGGGACTGCTGTTTGCCGATCTCCTGTGCGCCGTGCTGGTGGCGTTGCTGGCGCTGGCTTTGCCGGTGTGCGTCCGGGTCATCACCAAGGACATTTTGCCCTCGGGTACCGGGAATTTGATGGGGGAGATTGCCCCCATCGGCGCGGTGATGGTAGCCATCATTCTGGCCCAGACCGGTTTCGCGGTTTTTTATGACTACAAGGGCCACGACATGGGCGCGAAAATTGAGCGGGATATGCGCCGGGAGCTGTTTGCCCACTACCAGCGGCTCCCCTTCAGCTTCTTTGACAACCAACAAACGGGGCAGCTGATGTCCCGGCTGACCACGGATTTGCTGAACCTGACGGAGCTATACCACCACGGGCCCGAGAATCTGGTGATCTACGCGGCGCAGTTCGCCGGCTCCTTGGGGATTCTGCTGTGGATCAACTGGAAGCTGGCCTTGGTGGCCTGCGCCTTTCTGCCGGTGATGGGCCTGTACTCCTTCGTGTTCTACCGGAAGCTCAGGGCCATCTATCGGCAGAGCTATGAGCGCATCGCCGACGTCAACGCCCGGGCGGAGGAAAACCTGTCCGGCATTCGCGTGGTGAAAAGCTTTGCGGCGGAGGAGGTGGAAATCGCCAAGTTCAGCCGCGAGAACGACCGCTTCTACAGGGGCCGGGCCAGCATTTACAAGCATGAGGCGCTGCATTACACCGTGGTGGAAAAGCTGTTCACCCAGCTGATCACCGTGGCCATCGTGGTGGCGGGAGGCGCCTGGATCGCCGCGGGGACTTTGGCCCCGGCGGATTTGCTGATCTTCATCCTCTACGCGGCATACCTGACGGAGCCGGTGCCCAAGCTGGCCTTTATGGTGCAGCAATACCAGGAGGGCCTGGCCGGGTACCGCCGCTTCCGGGAGATCCGGGAGCTGGTGCCGGACATCCGGGACAGGGAAGGGGCTGTGGAGCTGGAGGTTTCCCGGGGCCAGGTGACCTTTGAAAACGTGTCCTTCCGCTACAGCCAAGAGCAGGAGGAGGTGCTGCACAAGGTGAACCTCCAGGCCCGGCCCGGGGAAACTTTGGCCATCGTGGGGCGCTCCGGCATCGGCAAAACAACCCTCTGTTCTTTGATTCCCCGGTTTTACGAGGCCACCGAAGGGGACATCCGCATCGACGGCGTCAGCATACGGGAGGTGACGCTGCAATCCCTGCGGCGGCAAATCGGCGTGGTGCGGCAGGAGACGTTTCTGTTCGCCGGAACGGTGATGGAAAACATCCTCTACGGCAGGCCCGAGGCCACGGCCCAGGAGGCCATGGAGGCCGCCAGGCGGGCCAACGCCCACGATTTCATTATGGAATTGCCCCAGGGCTATGATACCCAGATCGGCCAGCGGGGGGTGAAGCTCTCCGGCGGGCAGCAGCAGCGCCTGAGCATCGCCCGGGTGTTCCTGAAAAATCCGCCCATTCTGATTTTGGACGAGGCCACCAGCGCATTGGATACCCAGAGCGAGCAGGCGGTGATGGACAGCCTGAAAACCTTGGCCCAGGGGCGCACCGCCTTCATCATCGCCCATCGGCTCAGCACCGTGCGGGGCGCGGACCGGATCATCGTGCTGGGGGACAAGGGGATCGTTCAGGAAGGCACCCATGAGGAGCTGTCGGGGCGGGACGGGGAGTACGCGGCGCTGTACCGGGGGCAGGAGGGGTGAGGCGCCCCCCATGAGGGCGGCCATCCAGAGCCGGGCGGGGCGCCGTGATTGAACTTTCTTGACAGGGAAAGCCCGGTTTGCTATACTCGGCGTAGCATTTGGGATACGGATGAAAAACGTCGCTGTGCGCCGCTTAAACCGCTGGCGCATGGCATGAGGGGGAATACCATGGTATTGAATATGCTGGATGCCCTACGGATGGTCTTGGTGGGCGTGGCCTTCTTTTTCGGATACCAGATCGGGTTTGCCGACGCGGGGTATGATCCGGCGGCACAGCTGCATTTCATGGTGCCCATCATCATCATCGCCGTGGCGGGGATCTCCGGCCTGGAGGGCCTGTTCTTTGGGAAGCAGGCGGCGGCAGCCAAAGGGTTTGAGGTGGGGAGCAATTACCAGCGGCAATCCTCCATTGCGCTGCTGTCCTACGCGGTGATAGCGGCGTTGGTCTATTTCTGCGCCTGGGGCATCTACGCGGAGCTGACCATCCTGTTCGCCTTTCTCTTCTTCTTCCTGTTTTCGGGTCTGAATCACGCCATTGACGCGGTGAAGAACAAAAACTACAAATGGCAAAACATCAACCGGCCCTTCATTACCCTCCTGATGATAGCCGGGCTGTTCTATCCAGTGTTCATGGCCCTGAAGAGCATGCCCTAAGGGATCGCTCCCATGGAAGCGCTTGAAAACAACCCCCTTGCGCCCAGCGGCGCAAGGGGGTTGTGATGGCTTCGGCTAGAACCGGACCTTCTCCCGCAGGTATCCTTCCAGCTCATCCGCATGGACCCGCACCTGCTCCATGCTGTCCCGATCCCGGACGGTGACGGTGCCGTTTTCCTGGGTGTCAAAGTCCACGGTGATGCAGAAGGGGGTGCCCACCTCGTCCTGGCGGCGGTAGCGCTTGCCGATGCTGCCGGTTTCATCGTAATCCACCATGAAGGACTTGGAGAGCTTTTGGAAAATGCCGGTGGCCAGTTCCCCCAGCTTGTTTTTTTGCAAGGGCAGCACAGCCGCCTTGAAGGGAGCCAAGGCCGGATGCAGGTGCAGCACCACCCGGCTGTCGCCCCCCTCCAGCTCCTGCTCTTCGTAGGCGTTGCACAGGAAGGCCAAGGCCACCCGGTCCGCCCCCAAGGAGGGCTCGATGACGTAGGGAATAAAGCGCTCGTTGGTGACGGGGTCGATATATTCGAGGTTCTCGCCGCTGACCGTGGCGTGGGCCTTCAGGTCAAAATCCGTGCGGTCCGCGATGCCCCACAGCTCGCCCCAGCCGAAGGGGAATAGGTACTCAAAGTCCGTGGTGGCCTTGGAGTAGTGGGACAGCTCCTCGGGCTTGTGGTCCCGAAGGCGCAGGCTCTCCTCCTTCATGCCCAAAGCATAGAGCCAATCCCGGCAGAAGGCCCGCCAGTAGGTGAACCATTCCAGGTCCTCCCCGGGCTTGCAGAAGAACTCCAGCTCCATCTGCTCAAACTCCCGGATGCGGAAGATGAAGTTGCCGGGGGTAATTTCGTTGCGGAAGGACTTGCCGATCTGGCCCACCCCCATGGGCAGCTTGCGGCGGGTGGTGCGCACGATATTCTTGAAATTCACGAAGATGCCCTGGGCGGTTTCGGGCCGCAGGTAGATTTCGTTGGCGCTGTCCTCGTTGACCCCCTGGAAGGTCTTGAACATCATGTTGAACTTGCGGATGCCCGTGAAATCGTGCTTGCCGCAGGTGGGGCAGGGAATGGCCCGCTCCTCAATGTACGCTTCCAGCCTGGCGTTGTCCCAGCCGTCCGCCTGGACATCCTCCCCCTTTTGCTGGGCGAAGTCCTCCACCAGCTTGTCGGCCCGGAAGCGGGCCTTACAGGCCTTGCAATCCATCAGGGGATCGTTGAAATTGCCCACGTGGCCGCTGGCCACCCAAACGTTGCGGTTCATCAGAATGGCGCTGTCCAGGCCCACGTTGTAGGGGTTCTCCTGAACGAACTTCTGCCACCAGGCGCGCTTGACGTTGTTTTTGAACTCAACGCCCAAGGGGCCGTAATCCCAGCTGTTGGCCAGACCACCGTAGATCTCGCTGCCTGGGAAAATGAATCCACGGCTCTTGCACAGAGCCACCAGCTTTTCCATCGTAAGCGCCGCCATGAAGGAACCTCCCGTCAAGTGATGAAGATACTCTATCATAGCGGGGCAAAGTGGGTTTGTCAAGGAAAATAAGGGTTTGGGAGGTGGGGGGCTCAGAGGAAACGGGTGAGCGGCAAAAGAACAGACATTTATTTCTTCACCAGGGAAGGGGGGGCGAGTGCTGTTTCTCCGCCCGCCCCCTCCCTAAACCGTGGCGTTGGATGCGGATCAAACCGCAAGATCCGGCAGGCGGTGGCCGTACGCTCAACGGGCCGCTGAAGACCCGGAGGGCGGCGATAGGAGCGTATGTCAACAATATTGCTGCTGCCAGCTTGCGCTTTGTTAAGCAATGAATCCAACTTTCTGCTTTGTTTCAATATTTCTTCACCTGTTAAACTCAAGCCCTTTGCCAGCGCACCCTCTACGAGCCTCTCCAATTTCAGCTTTTCTTTGGCGATCTCAATTCTGAGCGTCTCCACTCATTCACCAGCCTTCGTATTTTATGCGAGTGACCTAGCTTGCCTCTTTTCGGATGACATCAAGAATTTCCGTAAGGTTGACGGGTTTTACAAAACAACGCTGAGCCCCAAGCTTCAAAGCCGCTTCGTTGACCGCTTCGTTTTCCACGGCCGAAATCACGATCACCCTTACGTGCATGCGCTTTTCTTTGATTTCGCGTAAAACCTCCAACCCGTCCTTATGGGGCATGATGATGTCCAGCAAAAGGACGTCGGGCTTTGTCCGCTCAATCACTTGTAAGGTCTGCTTTCCATCATGGGCAACCCCGACGATTTCCACATCCGGCTGCTTGGAAAAAAAGCGGGTCAGTAAATCCACAAAATCCTTGCTGTTATCGGTGATGACAATACGCCTTTGTACCATATGGCTGTTCCCCTCTGTTAAGAGACATTCTCAAGGGTGCGTTGTAAGACGGCCATATCCACCGGCTTTGCAAGATACGCGTCAAAACCGGCCCCCAGCGCGCGTTCCGCGGTTTCCCCATTCGCATAACCGGTGAGGGCAATGAGCCGAACGCCATTCAACTCAACATCTTTCCTGATGCTTTCTGCAACGCGATACCCATTCATCGCCGGTAATCCGATGTCACAGAAAATCACATCCGGCTTGATGCGCCTCGCCAGCCGTAAGCCTTCTTCCCCATCGTTGGCGATATGCACGCAATATCCCAAATTCGTAAGCATCGCGCTCATCAAATCAGCCAAATCCCTATTGTCGTCAACGATCAGCGTCTTCAGGCCTTTTTTGTCGGACTGCGCGGCGATCCTCGGCTTCAGGGCAAGGCTGCCTTCCGTTGTGACGGGCAACGTGACGGTGAACGCCGCGCCTTTTCTCAAGCCCTCACTATACGCGCTTACGGTGCCTTCGTGCAATTCCACAATCCCCTTGACGATGGAGAGCCCCA
>JARKQO010000542.1 GCA_029974855.1 Eubacteriales bacterium | reverse complement strand
GAGAGGCTCGTTACGCCCTCTTGGGCGAACAGCCCGACGCAAAGGGTGCCGAATACGCCGCAAACCAGATGAACCGAAGTGGCGCCAACGGTATCGTCAATCTTGATACGGTCAAAGAAGACCACGGCAAATACCACGATGATCCCGGCGACGGCCCCGATCAGCAAGGAGCTTTCCACGCTGACATAAGCGCAGCCCCCGGTAACCGCGACCAGGCCGGCCAGGCAGCCGTTGATGGTCATGCCCAGATCCGGCTTTCCAATGAAAATCCAGGATGTGGCGGTGGCGGTCAACACGGCCGCGATGGCGGCTGTATTGGTGGTTACCAGAATGTGCACCACATCGCCGGGGTTTTGGAAGCTCATGGTGGAGCCGGGATTAAAGCCGAACCAGCCAAGCCACAGCACAAACAGGCCAATGACGGCAAGGGACATGTTATGGCCCGGAATTGCCCGCGCTTTGCCGTCCTTGCCGTATTTTCCGATGCGGGGGCCCAGGATCATCACGCCGGCCAGCGCGGCCCATCCGCCCACGGAGTGGACGACGGTATCGCCCGCAAAGTCCAGGAAGCCCAAGTCCGCCAGCCAGCCGCCGCCCCAGACCCAGTGACCGACGATGGGATAGATCACCAAAGTCAGGGCGAAGGAAAAGAGGATAAAGGACAGGTATTTGATCCGTTCGGCAACGGCCCCGGACACAATGGTTGCCGCCGTGCCACAAAAGACCAGCTGGAAGAAAAACTTACCCCAGAACGGCACGGAGGATGTGAGGGTATTGCTGTAAAAGTCCAGATTGGCATTTCCCAGAATGAAGAGGTTTTGGGTGCCGACGATGGGGTTGTCGCCTCCGAACATCAGACCCCAGCCAAGCAGCATAAAGCCCAGTGAGGATACGGCAAATACGATAAAGTTCTTGGATAGGATGTTGACGGCATTTTTGGACCGGGCAAAGCCTGATTCCACAGCGGCAAAACCAAGATTCATGAAGAATACCAGAATCGCCGCCAGCAAAACCCATAAGGTGTCCACAACCATTGTAATGTCCACGCATGTCCCTCCCCTTTTTCAAATCATGAAAGCAAGGGCGCTTCTTCATTGAAGAAACGCCCTTGCTTGGTAAGAATATACTATGGGGCTTCGGTTTTGTCAATGCTCTTTTTATCCTAAGTTTTCAGGCCTTTTTGACGCCGCCCAGCTCCCTGAGCAGCGCCGCCTCCATCTCCTCCTTGTCGCACACGGTTTCGTGGCGCACAGGCAAGGCCCGCAGGCCCGAGATGGCCTGGGGAATGGGCAGCCCCGTAAGCTGCTCCAGCTTTCCGGCGCAGGCAAAGGCGTCCAGGCCGGCGGCCTCCTCCTTGCCCTTCAGGGACGCCAGCACGTCCTCGGCGAACTTGTAGGGGCTGGCGGTAGCCAGCAGCACCGCCACGGACTGGTCGTTGGTCTCCGCCCGGTACCGGCTCAGCACCCGGCTGGCCACGGCGGTGTGGGGGTCCATCAAATAGCCCCGGCGCTCGTACACCGTGCGGATTTCCTCCGCCGTCATGATGTCGTCGGCGTAGCCCGCCCAGAAGGTGCCTTGCAAGGCCTTCAGCCTGTGGGCCCCGATGGAGAAGCTGCCGGACTCCGCCAGCTGCCCCATCCAGGTTTTCACCAGCTGGGGGTCCCGGTCGGCGCTTTCGTACAGCAGCCGCTCCAGGTTGGAGGAGATCAGAATGTCCATGCTGGGGGACATGGTCTGGAAGAAGGTGCGGTGGGTGTAGTAGGTGCCGTCTGTGAAGAAATCCGTCAGCACGTTGTTGCGGTTGCTGGCGCACAGCAGATGGCCGATGGGCAGGCCCATCCGCTTGGCATAATACCCCGCCAGAATGTCCCCGAAGTTGCCAGTGGGCACCACGAAGTTGATAAGCTGTCCCGGGCGGATGGCCCCGGCGTTCACCAAATCCGCGTAGGCGGAGAAGTAGTACACCACCTGGGGGGCCAGCCGGCCAAAGTTGATGGAGTTGGCGGAGGAGGGCAGCTTGCCCAGCCCGTTCATCTTCTCCAGAAAGGCCTTGTCCGTGAACAGCTTTTTCACCCCGGTCTGGGTGTCGTCAAAATTGCCCCGCACCCCCAGCACGTGGGTATTGCTCCCCTGGGTGGTGGTCATCTGCAAGGCCTGGATGGCGCTGACCCCGCAGTAGGGGTAGAACACGGTGCAGCTGGTGCCGGGCACGTCCTTGAAGCCCTCCAAAGCGGCTTTGCCGGTGTCCCCGCTGGTGGCCACCAGAATGCTGATCTCCCGGGTTTCCTCGTTCTTTTCCGCCGCCAGGGCCACCAGACGGGGCAGCAGCTTCAGGGCGATGTCCTTGAAGGCCAAGGTGTGGCCGTGGAACAGCTCCAGCACATGGGTATTGTGGTCCAGGGCCTTCACCGGGGCGATGTCGGGGTCGTCAAAGGCCGGGGCGGCATAGGCGCTGTTCACCGCCTCCTGGATTTCCCCGGAGGCGTAATCCTCCAAAAAGGCCCGCAGCACGTGGACCGCCCGCTGCTGGTACGTCCCCCGCAAAAACACCGAAACGCCCTCGGTGGGGATTTGGGGGAACATGGAGGGCACGTACAGCCCGCCGTCGTGGGCCAGGCCCCACAGCACCGCCTGGGACGCGGTGACGCAAGCGCCCCCGCGGGTAGAATAAAAGGACATAGCACTCCCACCTTTTGGCCGCAAGGGCCGTCGTTGCCCCATGGCGGCACAAAGAAAGCCGCCAGAAGCTGGCAGCTTTATGATACACGTTCTGGGGGCCAATGTAAAGGACCGCCTCAAATGACGTATTGCTTGACAAAATCGGGGAGCTCGGCGGGATCCTCGCTGATGGAAAGCACAAAATCCACGCTGTGTTGTTCGCTCAGGGTTTTCAGCCGCTCAAAGAACCAGGAGGAGTCGGCCAGGTCGGTTTTGAGGAGCTTTTTGAAGGCGTCAATAAAAATCAAACCCACATCGAAGTTTTGGGCTACCGCGCCACATAAAAAGCCCATGAGCATCTGGTCGTTTTCCAGCTGGTATTCCCCAGCGTTGACGAACCGAACTTCATGGCGCAGGTCGAACATATACCGGTTATCGTCGTCAATGAAAACAATGTCGTGATGGCTTTCCTGCGAGGCCTTGTTGGTCATGTCAATGAGCCGCTTGGTCTTTCCAGAACCCTTGTTGCCGGCAATTACCTGAATCAATGGGAACGCCCCCTTCTCCATCTTGATTTTTCGTGAGACCTTTGTGGCCGGGCCCTTGCCGCTCCAGGAGAAACCTGGGGCCACTGGTCCCACGCGGGCCACTCTCCAGCCTTATTATACATGATTGCCGGAGCAATAGCAACCGCCTCCCAGGGATATTGATGCAATCCACATGGCAAAGATTCCCCCG
>JARKQO010000517.1 GCA_029974855.1 Eubacteriales bacterium | reverse complement strand
ACCCTTCCGGGCATTCCCGTTATTTTACAAGATAGATCCATTTCTCCTTAAAAAGGCGGGATTCTAAAGGCAGCGGAGGGAAGCGTGGGCCCAGTGGGCCCTTGGGCGAAGCCCAAAGCGACCCGAAGCTGGGGGATGAGGCGAGCGGCCAAATGGCAGTGCAGGCCGCGACACCGAAGAGCCGGAATATATCCCTTTGGCGGGGATGTAAGGGGCGGAGCCCCTTACCGCCAGTTCTGCAACATCCGGAAGAATCCCTCCAGGAACCCGGGCATGGGCACGTCCGAGGCGGCCACGGCGGGAAGCCGGGCGATAACCTTGCCGGAGAGCAACACCCGGACCATGCCGAGGGTGTCCCCGGCGGTGACGGGGGCGTGAATCTCCTGGGGCAGCTCCACCTCCAGGCTCAGCAGTTTTTCCTGCCCGGCCTTGAGCAGCATGGTAAGCCCCGTGCCCACCGCCGCCTCCACCTGCTCGGCGCTGCCCAGCTTCACGGGCACCTGCTTGCCCAGCAGCTCTCCCTTGCGGAGGATCTGCACCCGGCGGTAGGTGGCAAAGCCGTAGTCCATCATGGCCCGGGCCTCGTCAAAGCGCCGCTGGCTGGCGGCGGAGCCCAGCACCACGGCGATGAGCCGCAGACCGTCCTTTTGGGCGGTGGCGCTGAGGCAGTATTTGGATACGTCGGCGCTGCCGGTTTTCAGCCCGTCGCAGCCGGGGTAAAAGCGCACCAGGCGGTTGGTGTTGGTCAGGTCGGTGACGCGCCCGCTGGGGTGCTTCAGGGTGTCCATCCAGACGGCGGCATAGTCAAAATAGGCGGGATAGCGGGCCACCTGGCAGGAAAGCCTGGCCACGTCCCGGGCGGTGGTATAGGAGCCCTCGGCAGGCAGGCCCGTGCAATTGCGGTACAGGGTATCTTCCAGGCCCAATTCCTGGGCCCGCCGGTTCATCAGCTCCACAAAGCCCTCCTCGGTGCCCGCGATATGCTCCGCCAGGGCACAGGCGGCGTCGTTGCCGCTGGAGATGACGGTGGCCCGCAGCAAATCCCCCAGGGGATAGACCGCCCCGGCGTCCAGCAAAGCCTGGCTGCCAATTTGGGCGGCGGCGGCTTTGCTGACGGTGATCTCATCCCCCAAAGCGATGCTCCCCGCCTGCAGCTCCTCCAGGACGATCAGCAAGGTCATCAGCTTGGTGACGCTGGCCACCTGCCGCCTGATGTCCGCGCCCTTTTCAAAAATCACGGTGCCTGTGTCCGCCTCCACCAAAATGGCCGAGGGGGAGGTGATCTCCACCGGGGTCCCTTCCTCCAGGGGCCGGGCCGAAGCCGCGCCGGTGGCGCTTCCCAAAATCCAAAGGGCCGCCACCAGGGCCGCGCCTCTGCGTACTCCATTCTTGCCCATTGTATCAAAACTCCTTCCATGGCTGCATCCTCATTGGATAGCATGCCCATGGAAGGAGTTTTCTTTGTGCCAAGGATTCTGGAAAATACCGGAAATTACAGGCTGGCGATGACCCCGTCCAGCAAAGCGCGGAAGGTGTCCTTCACCCGAACGCCGGTTTCCATGACCTCCTGGTGGTTCAGGGGCTCGTCCAGAATGCCCGCCGCCATGTTGGTGATGCAGCTGACGCCAAGCACCCGCATGCCCCCATGCCGGGCCACCAAGGTTTCCGGCACGGTGGACATGCCCACGGCGTCGGCCCCCAAAATCCGGGTCATGCGGATCTCCGCAGGGCTCTCGTAGTTGGGGCCGCTGAGCCAGCAGTACACCCCCTGCCGAAGGTTGATGCCCAGCTCCCCGGCGGTTTTCAGGGCCAGGGCCCGAAGCTCCCGGTCGTAGGCATAGGTCATATCCGGAAAGCGGGGACCCAACTGCGGAATGTTGGGGCCCGTCAGGGGGTTTTTGCCGGACAGGTTGATGAAATCCGTAATCAGCATCAAATCCCCGGCGGAAAACCCGGTGTTCACGCCCCCGGCGGCGTTGGTGACGATGAGGATCTTCACCCCCAGCAGCTGCATCACCCGCACGGGAAGGGTCACATCCAGCAGGTCGTATCCCTCATAGGCGTGAAACCGCCCTTGCATCATGCAGACCCGCTTGCCCATGAGCTCCCCGGTGTGCCACATCCCCGCGTGGCCCTCCACCGTGGAGAGGGGGAAGCCGGGGATGTCCTGATAGGCCATGCTGCGCCGCCCTTGGAGGGTTTCGGCATAGTCCCCCAGGCCGCTGCCCAAAATGAGGCCGATGTCCGCCCGGCCGCAGGCCCGCTCCACTGCGGCGGCGGCCTTTTCAATCCTGCCCAGATAGGTTTCGCTCATGATCGTTCCCCCATTCCATTTTTCTTGGGTGGTGTCTTCCCGCTTTCCCGGAAGGGACGCCTTGGGCCCTCTCCGGAAGGCTTACTGCAGCTGATCCGCAAAGGACCGGGCCCCGAAGCGCTGGGGCAGGCCGAAGAGCTGGGCGATGGTAGCGGCGATGTCCGCAAAGGTCCCCCGGGTACCCAGGTCCACCAGGCCCTTCATGGCCGGGTTCCAGGCCAGCACCGGGATATACTCCCGGGTGTGGTCGGTGCCGCTGTGGCCTGGGTCGCAGCCGTGGTCTGCGGTGATCAGCACCAAATCCTCAGGTCCCATACGCCCCATCATGTCTCCCAGGCGCAGGTCAAAGGCCTCCAGGGCCCGGGCATAACCCTCCGCGTCCCTGCGGTGCCCGTAGACCGAGTCGAAATCCACCAGGTTCACAAACACCAGCCCTGTGAAGTCCCGGTCCAAAGTGTCCATCATGGCGTCCATGCAGGCCGTGTTGCCGGCGGCGTGGTTGCTTTCCACCAGCCCCCGCATGCAGAAGATATCCTCGATCTTGCCGATGCCCATGGTCATCAGGCCCTGGGCCTGCATCACGTCCAGCAAGGTTTCCCCGGTGGGGGGCAGGGAAAAATCCCGCCGCCTGGGGGTACGGGCAAAGGCCCCCTTGCCGGGGCCGGCGAAGGGGCGGGCGATGACCCGGCCCAGGGCGTGCTCCCCTTGCAAAATCCCCCGGGCGATCTCGCACCATTCATACAGGGTGGCTACGGGCACCACGTCCTCATGGCAGGCGATCTGGAACACGCTGTCCGCCGAGGTGTACACGATAGGATACCCGGTTTTCATGTGCTCCTCCCCCAGCTCGTCCAAAATGACGGTTCCGCTGGCGGGATAGTTGCCCAGGCTCTTGCGGCCGATGGCCTTTTCAAAGGCCTCCATGATCTCCGGGGGAAAGCCCTGGGGATAGGTGGGAAAAGGCTGGGTGAGCCTTACGCCCATCAACTCCCAATGGCCGGTGGTGGTATCCTTTCCCGGGGAGACCTCCGCAGCCCGGCCATAGGCTCCCGCCGCCCCCTGGGGCACGGGATAGCTCACCTGGGGAATCTTCCCCAGGCCCATGGAGGCCATATGGGGCAGCTTGGGGTTGGCCATGGCCAGAATGCTGGCCATGGTGTTGGCCCCCGCGTCCCCGTATTTCTCCGCGTCAGGCAGGGCCCCTACGCCCACGCTGTCCAGCACGATCAAGAAAACTCGCTTCAAGGGAATTTCCTCCTTTGTTTCCTGTGCTTCCCTGGTTGTATTGTACACGAATCCCAGGAAATTGAAAAGGGAATCCTTCCGGGCTTCCCTTTCCCCCGGCAATCCGGTATAATGCGAAGCGCAACCGGCAGAGCCGGACGCCAAAGGAGCATGCCCATGAATCCCACTTCTCTCCATTCCTTCCTGGCTACCGCCGCCTTTGGGCTGGAGGGCGTGGTGGCGGGCGAACTGAAGCGCATGGGCCTCCCCGCCAAGGCGGAACAGGGGGGCGCGCGGTTTGAGGCCACCTGGGCCCAGGCCTTTCGCGCCAATCTGTGGCTGCGGGCTGCGGACCGGGTGCTGCTGGTGCTGGCGGAAAAGGCGGTGTACAGCTTCGAGGATTTATACCAGCTGGTGTCCTCCATCCCCTGGGAAGCCTACCTGCCCAAGGACGGGGCCTTCCCCGTGACGGGCAAGTGCGTCCGCAGCCGCCTGATGAGCGTGCGGGACTGCCAGGCCGTCAGCAAAAAGGCCGTCTGCAACCGGCTGCAAGCCCATTACCGGCTGGAGCGCTTTCCGGAAACAGGCCCGGCCTATCCCATTGACGTGGCCATCCACAAGGACTTGGCCCGGATCACCTTGGACATGAGCGGCGAGGCCCTGAACCGCCGGGGCTACCGCACCTGGAACGGGGAAGCGCCCCTGCGGGAGACTTTGGCTGCGGCCTTGGTGGACCTGAGCCCCTGGCGGGTGGGGATGCCCTTGGTGGACCCCTGCTGCGGCACGGGCACGCTGCTCATGGAGGCGGCCATGAAGGCTGCCAGGAGGGCCCCGGGCCTGACCCGCTCCTTTGCCTGCGAAAGCTTCGCCTTTATGCCCGGCCAGGAGCTCCAGCGGCTGCGCCAGGAGGCCCAGGAGGCCTACGACCCGGACGCGCCCATGGACATCTCCGGCAGCGACATCGACCCCCAGGCTTTGGCCCTGTGCGAAAAGCACATCCGCCAAGGGGGCTTTGAGGGTAAAATTCCCACCCGGCTGCTGGACCTGCGGACCCTGGAAAAGCAGGGCCCTCCCGGGGTGTTTTTGGCCAATCCCCCCTATGGGGAGCGGCTGGGGGACAAGGCCGCCTGCCAGGCCCTGTACAAGGACATGGGGGCGCTGCTGCGCCGCCACCCCGGCTGGCGGATGGGGGTGGTGGCCTCGGACCCGGCCTTTGAACGCTTCTTCGGCAGGCGGGCCACCCAAAAGCGCCGCCTGTACAACGGGCGGCTGGAGTGCGAATTTTTCATCTTCTAGGTCCTGGTCCTGCGGACGGGCCCTGCGGGCGGCGCTCCTGCGGAGGGGCCCTGCGGGCGGCGGATTAGGGCGGTCAGCCGACTCCCGCGCAGAGCGGACGGCTCCTGCCGCCCCTACCCCGCCTTGCCAAAGACCTCCTTTTCCACTACAATAAAACCCGAGGTGAGGATATCCTTGTTCACAGCGCTAACTCTGCTGCTGGTCAGCCTGCTGGCCTCCACGGTGGGGGCCATTACCGGCATCGGCGGGGGAATTCTGATCCAGCCCGTGGTGGACGCTTTGGGGCTGCTGCCCGTATCCACGGTGAGCTTTCTGTCCGGCATCA
>JARKQO010000503.1 GCA_029974855.1 Eubacteriales bacterium | reverse complement strand
GAAAACCGGCAGCGCCGACGTATCCAAATACTGCCTCAGCGCCACCGCACAAAAGGACGGTCTGCGGCTCATCGCCGTGGTGCTGGGCTACGCCGCGAGCCAGCGGCGCTTTGACGAGGCCCGGGCCATGATGGACTACGGCTTTGCCACCTCCCGCCGGGTGCAGATCCTCAGCAAGGGAGAGCTGCTGGGCACGCAGGTGCCCGTGAAGCTGGGCAGTGCCGAGCAGGTGGAGGCGGCGGTGGGCACGGGGCTGACCATGTTGCTGAAGGCTGGGCAGGAAAAGCTGCTGAGCCTGGAGGTGGAGCTGCCCCAGGAGATTCACGCTCCCGTCACCGCCGGGGACACCCTCGGCATGGTCCGGGTGCTGCTCTCCGGCAAGGTTATCGCCCGGCTTCCCGCCGTGGCCGCCTCGGACGTGCCCATGCCCGGGTTCCTGGAGGGCTTCTTCCGGATGTTGCAGAACTGGCGGTAAGGGGCTCTGCCCCTTACCGCCAAAGGGATATATCGCTTTGGAATCCCGCCTTTTTAGGGAAAATGGATCTATACTTGTAAAATAACGGGAATGCCCGGAAGGGTATTCCCGTTTATGGTGGATAGGGGAACGGGTGGTAGGGCTCCCTCTGGGAGGGAGCTGGCCGCGCAGCGGCCTGAGGGAGAGATACACACACCTTTCGCCTTCTCCAGTCCTCCAGGCTACAGCCTGCCACCTACGCAGCAAAAAGAAAGGCATCCTTGACACAGAAGCGCCCCCGCCTTGTCTTTTTCCCCGCTCCGCTGTATAATAGTCCTGCTGCCCTTTCTATTCCAATGAACGGCAAAGGGCGGCTATTTTCCCAAAACCCCGCGTTTTGAAAAGGAGATTTCGATTGGGCATTTTCAACCGTCTGCAAGTCTGGGGCCAGTGGCTCACCACCGACCCTGTGGGCTTTCTGGTCTACTTGGTCTATTTTGCCGTGGCCATTCTGGCCACCCTCATTTTTCACGAGGTGGCCCACGGCTATGTGGCCTACCGCTGCGGTGACCCCACCGCCAAGATGCTGGGCAGGCTGTCTTTGGACCCCCGCAAGCACCTGGACCCTGTGGGCACCGTATTCATGGTGCTGTTCGGCTTTGGCTGGGCCAAGCCCGTGCCGGTGAATCCCCGCAACTTCCGCAGCGGCATCCGGGACGACCTGCTGGTGAGCCTGGCCGGGGTCACGGTGAACTTCACCCTGTTTTTGCTGTCCATGGCTTTGGCCGTGGGAATCAACGGGCTTTTGTGGAAGCCGGAGGTCATCAGCGCCTTTGGGGCCAAGGAGCTTATTTCCTCCGGGGGCGCGGGCTACGGCGCGCTGCTCACCGGCCAGGGGGGCCAGCTGGTGGAGTACATGCGCACCCCCTGGCTCCAGCATGTGCAGCGGTTTTTGATGCTCTTCTTCTCCCTGAATTTGGGGGTAGGGGTGTTCAACCTGCTGCCCATCCCTCCCCTGGACGGCTGGCATGTGTTGGACGACGTGGTGTTCAAGGGCCGTTTGAGCCTGAACCGGCAGGTTTTCCAAATCGCCCAGTTTGGGCTCATGGCCCTGGCCCTCACCGGAGCCCTGTCCGGCATTTTGATGGCCATCACCGGGACCATTGAAAACGGCGTGCTGAACCTGTTTTTGCGCCTGGCAGGGCACTCCTAGGAGCGCCCTATGCCAATCCATGTACGCCTGAAGCAGTTTGACGGCCCTTTGGATCTGCTGCTGCACCTCATTGGAAAAGCGAAAATCGACCTGAAGGAGATCTTCGTCAGCGAAATCACGGAGCAGTATATCGCTGTGGTTCGCAACGCTCCCGATTTTGACATGGAGGAAGCCAGCGAGTTCATCGCCATGGCGGCTCTGTTGGTGGAGATCAAAAGCCGCGCCATCCTCCCCAAGCCCCCCAAGGAGGAAGAGGAGGACCCGGAGCAGCAGCTCATCCAGCGGCTCATCGCCTACCAGCAGTTCAAGGAAGGGGCCCGGAACATGGCGGAGTTTGAAAAAGACGCCCTGCGTGTTTTCGGCAAGCTGCCGGAGGAATACCCCCTTCCGCCCCCCTCCCTGGAGATCGACGGCCTCACCTTCGGGGCCCTGTGGGAGGCCCTCCAGCGCCTGTCGGAGCGGGCCCCCAAGCAGCCCCGGGAGGTGGATTTTCACCTTCGGGACATCCGCCGGGACAACTATACCGTGGAGGGCTGCATGGAGGTCATTGAAAGTCGCTTGAGCCTCGGCAGCGCCACCTTTGAAGAGCTTTTCAGCGAAAGGCCGGGCAAGGAGGAGATCGTGACCCTGTTCATCGCGCTGCTGGAATTGCTTAAGCTGGGCAAGGCCCATGTTTCCCAGGAGTCCACCTTTGAGAGGATCATTTTGCGCCCCGGAAGGAGAGCCCAGGATGAACTTGCATGAAGCGCCCTCCATCATCGAGGCGATTTTATTTGTGGCTGGGGACCCCGTCTCTTTGGAGGAGCTGGGGGCGGCCCTGGACCTCAGTGAAGCGGAGACCCTCCAGGCGGTGGAGGCCTTGCAGAAGGAGTACGAGAGCGCCCGGCGGGGCATCCTCCTGCGGCGCTATGGCACTGGGCTGCGGCTGGAAACCCGGCCGGAATTCGCCCCTTATGTGGAGCGGATGCTTCAGCCTGTGCAGCGGCAGACCCTCTCCCAGGCCGCCCTGGAAACCCTGGCCGTCATCGCCTACCGGCAACCCGCCACCCGGGGGGATGTGGAGCTGGTGCGGGGGGTGAAGTGCGATTACTCCATCCAATCCTTGCTCAGCAAGGGGCTCATCAAGGAGGTGGGGCGCAAGGAGGCCTTGGGCAGGCCCATCCTCTACGCCACCACAGACCGGTTCCTGGAGCATTTTGGCATTTCCGACATCCGGGAGCTGCCGCCCCTGCCCCAGGCTCAGCCCTTGCAAGAGGACGATCTTCCCCCTCTGGTGCCTTAACCAAGCCCAAAAAACGCTTCAGAGAATTTCCAGCAGATGGAATAAACCGCCGGAACCCGTCATATGCTATGGCAGAGGACGGGTTCGTCTTTTTGCGCGTGAAAAAAACAGAGAGGGTGGAGGATACAGTGAAACAGGCGCTTACCATTCTGGCGATTGTGGTGGTGGCGCTGCTGGCGGTATCCGGCTTTATCGTGGCCGGGAGCATGCAGCAGTCCAAGCAGCTTGCCGCGAAGGTGGATCAGGTGAACGAGCTGAAGGCCCAGCAGGTGGCGTTGCAAAAGCAGCTGGAGGCCCAGGCGGCGGAAAAGGAGGAGCAGGCCCTTGCGCACCAGGAGCGGGAGACGGAGCTGGCCGCGGCCTTGCAAGACAAGGAGACCTTAAAGGCGGGGCTTACCCAGGCCCAGCAGCTGCTGACGGAAAACGAAACGGCCCTGGCTGAGGCCCAGGCCACGGCGGATACAGCTGCCGCCGCCCTGACCCAACAGGAGCTGGAGGAGGAAGGCGCCCAGACCGCCTTTGCCCAGGAGCGGGAGGCCCTCCTCCAGGAGCAGGTGAAGCAGAAGGCCTTGGTCCTGAACCTGGGGGAGCAGCTCACCGCCGCCCAGAAGCAGCGGGAAGAGGCCCTGGCCCAGGTGGATGCCCTGAAGGCGGAGCTGGCAACCCACGGGGACGAGGCTCAGCAGGCGGAAGCCGCCATGGCCAGCGCCCAGACCGCCCAGGAAGCCCTGGCCGCCCGGGAAGCCCAGTACCAGGAGCTCCAGGCAAAGCTGACCCAGGCGGAGGAGCAGCGCCAGCAGGCCCAGGACGCGCTGGCGGCTTTGCAAGGGGAGCATCAGGGTACTTTGGACGCGCTGACAGCGCTGCAAGGGGAGCGCCAGGGCGACCAGGACGCGCTTACGGCTTTGCAAGGGGAGCGCCAAACTGCCCAGGACGCGCTCACCGCCTTGCAAGGGGAGCATCAGGGTACTTTGGACGCGCTGACAGCGCTGCAAGGGGAACATCAAACCGCCCAGGACGCGCTCACCGCCTTGCAAGGAACGCACCAGGGCGCCCTGGATCAGCTGGCCGCCTTGCAAGGGGAGCATCAGGGTACTTTGGATGCGCTGGCAGCCCTGCAAGGGGAGCGGCAGACCGCCCAGGACGGGCTCACCGCCTTGCAAGGAACGCACCAGGCCACCTTGGATGAACTGGCCGCTTTGCAAGGAAAACACCAGGCCGCCCAGGAGGCTCTCACCGCCTTGCAGGGGGAACAAAGCCGCGTCGCGGAGGCCCTGGCCGCCAAGACCGGGGAGATCGAGGCCTACGGGGCGGTGGTTAAAACTTTGCTGGCTCAGCAGGCCGGGAAAGCCACCGCAGCCCAGGGACAGGAGGCCATCGCGGCCTTTGCAAAGGCCTATCCCAATAGCCTGCTGACCTTCGCCTGGTGGGACCCGCCCCCCAAGGCCACGGTCCAGCCCACGGCAAAGCCCACGGAAGCGCCAAAGTCCCCGGCTACACCCAAGCCCACGGCGGCCCCTCAGCCCTGAGGGCCCGGGGCTTCCCCAAAGTCCATCTCATGTCCTTGACAGCCGCCAGAGGCCTCTGCTCTTTGGCGGCCCTTTGCGTTATCCCGCCACCACGATGCCCTGCCGGTACATCAGCCCCGCAGGCTGGCCCGCCCCCAAGGCCCACAAATCGTAGGCCCGGGCGTCCAGCCGGTAGGCCGGGTCCTCAGCGGGGCCGTCGGCGGCCTTGGCGATCACCGGGATCGCGCTTTGGCGCAGCCGGGGCAACAGCGCCGCCCCCTGCCGGCGAAAGCCCAGCAGCCGCACATAGGCCGGCAGGCGGTATTCCTCCTGAAGGCGGGCGGTGATCCCCAGCATCCCGTGGCAGCACAGCCGGGACAGCCGGGCGTGGGTGTAGCGCTTGGTTTTCAGCTTTTCCAAAAGCTCCCGGCGGTTCACCGCCTCCCGGCAAGCCTGGTACAGGCGGTTCTGGAGGCCCTCGGTGGCGTACGGCAAAGCCGCCAGGCCTTCGGCGCTCATGGAGCGCAGGATGTACAGCATCAGCGGGTCCAAACTGCCCTCGGAGTGGCGGGGCAGGCCCCGGTGGTCATAGCCGCAGGCGGCCTTGGCCTGGGCCCACTGCTTTGCCGCCAGGGCGGCCCGGACCGCCGTGGCGGAGGGGTAACCCAGAAGGGGGGCCAAAGAGGTTTCATGGTAACTCCCTTCCCGGAGCACCGGCAGGGGACGGATAGGGCTGTTCAGGCGGCGCAAGGCCCGCAGGTAGCTGATGGCCAGGGTGTTGTTGGGGGCGGCCAGCACCTCCCCCCGGGCGCCCAGCGCCTGAGCGACGGCCTTCCCCTGGGCCGCCGCGAAGGACAGACCCAGGCCCAGCTGGCGCTTCAGCTCCAGCCGGAAGGGCTCCTCCTGCCGCTCCAGCACCTGGGCGGCAGCCTCCAGCAGAACCGTGACTTCCGTGTCGCATCCAAAGCTGAGATGGGTCACAAAGCCCAAGGCGTTCAGGATGGATACGCCCCCCAAAGCAAAGCCCTCCCCCGACCGAAGGGC
>JARKQO010000479.1 GCA_029974855.1 Eubacteriales bacterium | reverse complement strand
GGCAAGCCGCGCTTGCCAGGGGCGTATCACATCCGTTTACTCCTGGGGCGCCTCTTCCTGTGGCCCGTTCTCCTTGGCCTTTTTCTCTCCCCCAGACAGCAGCAGGTTCAGCGCGATCCCGAAGATGGCCGCCCCGGCGATGCAGGGAATGTTCATGCCGAAGAAGGGGATGTTCCCCCCGAAGGCATAGTAGCCGCCCAGGCCGATGATCATGATGGTGGCGATCACCGCGATGTTCTTGGCGGAGAACATATCCACCTTCTTGTCGATCATGATGGCGATGCCTTGGGCCGCGATGGCCCCGAAGAGGTATACCTCCAGCCCGCCGATCACCGCCAGGGGAATGCCGTAGATCACCTTGATGAGGGGCGTGAAGAAGCTGATGATGACGGCGATGAGGGCCGCGCAGGCCACCACCGGCACGCTGAATACCCGGGTCACCGCCATGGTGGAGATGTTCTCGCCGTAGTTGGTGCCCGCCGGGCCCCCCACCACGCCGGAGATCATATCGCACAGGCCGTCTCCGATGAGGTTGCGGTCCAGCATATCCGTAAGCCGGTAGGGCATCTTAGTTCCCTTTCTCCTGGCCACGTCGTCCACGTACACCTCCAGCTGGTACATGTGGGCGGTGCTCTCGGGGATGGTGGCGATGGCGATGGGCATGATCCCCACCACAGCCACCCAGCTCACCTTGGGGAAGGTCAAGGCCGGAACCGCGAAGAGGGAGCCGTCCCCCAGCTTCCACAGCGAGGCGTTCAGGGCGGCGGCGGGCATGTCCCGGAACAGGTTGATCCCCATGGCCAGCATGACCCCGGCCACGGCGCAGCCGGTGAGGGCCCCCAGCAGCAGGGGCAGCTGTCCCAGAAGGCCCTTCAAATACTTGCTGTATACGATGGTGGAGATCAGCGTCACCAAGGATACGATGGTCCAGCCGATTTCCATGGAGCTGATCACGGCCCCGGCGGGGGTGGGCAGCGCGTGGGAGAGGGCCCCTCCGGCCAAGGTCAGGCCGATGATCATGGCCACCGGGCCGGTGACGGAGGGAGGCAGCACCTTCTCCACCAAGCCCTTCCCGAAGAAGCGGATCAGCAGCCCCGCCGCGATGGACACCAGGCCCGACAGGATGATGCCGAATTGGCCGTATTGGATGGCCTCCGGGGGCAAAATGCCGTCCACCTTCACAAAGCCCTCGGCCGCGCACATGGCGGTCACCGCCGTCAGGTAGGCGAAGCTGGAGCCGTAGTACAGGGGGATCTTCCTGCCGGTGATCAGAATGAAGCAAAGCGTCGCCAGGCCGCTGGCAAAGATGGTGGTGGATACCTGGAACCCGGTAAACAGCGCCACGGCCACCGTGGCCGGGAACATGACGATCACCTGTTGCAACGCGTACAGGAACAGCCTGCCCATGGGCGGT
>JARKQO010000475.1 GCA_029974855.1 Eubacteriales bacterium | reverse complement strand
AAAATGTCTGTGGCAGCTCCCCCAGAGGGGAGCTAGGGTCGTAGACGCACTCCATCCTAGCTCCCCTCTGGGGGAGCTGGCACCCGCAGGTGCCTGAAGGGGTACTCCCCGCGGGGGGGGCCAATCCTCAGTCAGCTTCGCTGACAGCTCCTTTCGAAAGGAGCTTAGGGGAGTACCCTGCGGGGCTTTTTTCGCGTCCACTAACAACTAAAAACGATAAAACTAACCACTACACGTCCAGATTGCTCACATATTTCGCATTCTGCTCGATAAACTCCCGCCGCGGCTCCACGCGCTCGCCCATGAGGATAGAGAAGGTCTCGTCGGCGGAGGCGGCGTCTTCCATCTCCACCTTCAGCAGCACCCGGGTATCCGGGTCCATGGTGGTCTCCCAGAGCTGCTCCGGGTTCATCTCCCCCAAGCCCTTATAGCGCTGCAGCTCCAGCTCCATGCCGTGCTCCGCCTGGATACGCTCCAGGTCCGCGTCGGTATAGGCGTAGCCGATGAGCTTCTTGTTTTTGGACACCTTATACAGGGGCGGCTGGGCGATGTAGACGTAGCCGCCCTCCAGCAGCGGCCGCATGAAGCGGAAGAAGAAAGTCAGCAGCAGGCAGCGAATGTGGCTGCCGTCCACGTCGGCGTCGGCCATGAGGATGACCTTATGGTAGCGCAGCTTGGGCAGGTTGAAGTCCGCTCCCACGCCGGCTCCCAGGGCCGTGACGATGGGCATGAGCTTTTCGTTGCCGTAGACCTTATCGAGACGCGCCTTTTCCACGTTGAGCATCTTGCCCCACAGGGGCAGGATGGCCTGATGCTTGCTGTCCCGTCCGCCCTTGGCGGAGCCGCCGGCGGAGTCGCCCTCCACGATGAAGATCTCCGCCAGCACCGGGTCCCGGTCGCGGCAGTCCCAGAGCTTGCCGGGCATGCTGGCCCCGTCCAGGGCGGTCTTGCGCCGTGTGGCCTCCCGGGCCTTTTTGGCGGCCTCCCGGGCCCGGAAGGCCCCGATGGCCTTGTCCAGGATGGTCCGGGCGACGCCGGGGTTTTCCTCAAAGTAAGCGGAGAGCTTGGTGCTCACCAGGGTGTCCACCAGGGCGCGGATCTCGGAGTTGCCCAGCTTGGTTTTGGTCTGGCCCTCGAATTGGGCGTTGCGCAGCTTGACGCTGATGATCGCGCAGAGCCCCTCCCGCGCGTCCTCGCCGGAGAGGTTTTTGTCCGCCTCCCGCAGGATCCCGAACTTGCGGCCGTAGTCGTTGATGACCTTGGTCAGGGCGGTTTTGAAGCCGGTTTCGTGCATGCCGCCCTCGGTGGTCTTGATGTTGTTGGCGAAGGAGAGGATATTTTCGTTGTAGGCGTCGGTGTACTGCAAGGCCAGCTCCGCGCAGCAGTCCCGGCGGTCGTAGCGGATGCTGATGACCTCCTCGTGCAGGGGGGTCTTGGCCCGGTTCAAGCGCCGGACGAAGGAGGCGATGCCCCCCTCGTAGCGCATGGTTTCCTCAAAGGGCTCCTCCCCCCGGCGGTCGGCCAGGGTGATGGCCAGTCCGGCGTTGAGGAAGGCCTGCTCCCGCAGGCGGGTCAGCAGGATGTCCCGGTCGTACTCCGTGGTTTCGAACACGGTGGGGTCGGGGCGGAAGCGCACGGTGGTGCCGGTGCGGTCCGTGGGGCCCCGGTCCTCCAGCTCCCCCTGCTTTTCCCCCCGGGCAAAGCGCATGAACTTGATCTCCCGGCCGTTGTGGACCTCCACCTCCAGCCACTCCGACAGGGCGTTGACCACGGAAGCCCCCACGCCGTGGAGGCCGCCGGAGACCTTGTAGCTCTCCCCGCCGAACTTGCCCCCGGCGTGGAGCACGGTGTAGACCACCTCCAGGGCGCTGGTGCCGGTCTGGTGGTGAATCTCGGTGGGGATGCCCCGACCGTCGTCAACGACCTCCGCCACGCCCCCGGGCTGCAACGTCACGCGGATATGGGTGCAGAAGCCCGCCAGGGCCTCGTCAATAGCGTTGTCCACGATTTCATAGACCAGATGGTGCAGACCGGCGGCGGAGGTGGTGCCGATGTACATGCCGGGGCGCTTGCGCACGGCCTCCAGCCCCTCCAGCACCTGG
>JARKQO010000461.1 GCA_029974855.1 Eubacteriales bacterium | reverse complement strand
CTGGCCGGCGAACTGCGGGGCATGCCCGGCCTGACCCTGGTGACCTTTAATGACCAGGTGGTTACCGGAGCCAACAACCTGCCGCTGATGGCCGAGAAAATAGCGGAACTGGGCGTTCCGGTGGGCACCTTCGAATTCTATGACCAGCAAGGCCTCACCACCTTGGCCGGCCTGCTGGGTAAGCAGGTAATCCGGGTACACGCCATCAGTGAAAACGATATGCCGCGCTATAACGAGCCCCTGGCCCTGGAGCGCTTTGCCATCGCTGTGGGCGAAAGGAACATCCGGGCCCTTTACGTGCGCTTCTTCGGGCTGGATGATCCTACCCACACCCTGGACAGGAACCTCGGCTATCTCGGGCAAATCAAAGCTACCCTGGCCGGGGAAGGTTTTCATACCGGGACGCCGTCGCCGCTGCCGACCCTGCCTTACAGCCGGATTTTGATGTTTATCATCGGGTGGGGGGTCGTGGCGGCCGGAGTGCTGATTCTCAACCGGGTTATGCCTTGGCCGTGGCCGCCGGCCTTAGGGCTGCTCGGCGTCCTGGGCTGGCTCGGCTTCCTTTTTTTCTCGCCGGTCCTGGCCCGCAAGGCCTTTGCCCTGCTGGGAGTCGTGCTTTTTCCTGTGCTGGGCGTGATGGTCTTGGTGCGGGAGGAAGGCAGGGATTGGAAAAAAGCCGTGCTGACCCTCCTGCAGATGTCGGGGCTCAGCCTGGCGGGCGCCCTGATTATGACCGGCCTTTTGGCCGACAAGTCCTTTATGCTGAAGCTGGACGGCTTCAGCGGCGTGAAAGCGGCTCATGTCCTGCCCCTGGTTTTGGCCGCCGCTTATTTCCTGTATACCAAGACCGACCTCCTGAAAAGGACGCAAGATTTGCTGGAGAGACCTGTCCTGGTCAAGCACCTGGCGGCGGGGGGGTTGCTCCTGGCCGCCCTGGTCATTTATGTTATCCGTACGGGCAACGAGGGAACGATGCTGGTAAGCAGATGGGAGAACAGCTTCAGGAGCATGCTGGATCAATGCCTGGGAGTAAGGCCCCGGACCAAAGAATTCCTGGGCCACCCGGCGATGTTGGCCGTGCTCTATTACGGCTATGACGGCAGGAAACTGGCCTTGCTTCTTCTGGGCCTGATTGGGCAGATTTCCCTGATCAATACTTATGCGCACATTCATACCCCCTTGCTGATTTCCCTTCTTCGTTCCTTCCACGGCTTGTGGCTGGGCTTGCTCCTCGGCCTGGTCCTGATTGCCGCAGTCAACCTCGTGCTGAAATGGTTGCCGG
>JARKQO010000460.1 GCA_029974855.1 Eubacteriales bacterium | reverse complement strand
TCCTTGGCCGCGATCACCCGGTTTTTGTAATTGTCATGGATGGGACATTCCTGGGAGGCCAAAAACCGGGTGCCGCACTGGATCCCCTGGGCCCCCAGCATGAAGGCCGCGGCGATGCCCCTGCCATCGGCGATGCCCCCGGCGGCCAGCACAGGCACGGACAGGGCCTCGGCCACCTGGGGGATCAAGGCCATGGTGGTAAGCTCCCCAATGTGGCCCCCGGCCTCGCAGCCCTCCGCCACCACGGCGCAGGCCCCTTCCCGCTCCACCCGCTTGGCCAAAGCCACGGAGGGAATCACCGGCACCACCTTGATGCCCGCGGGAATCCATTGTTTCATATAGGGTCCGGGAAAGCCCGCCCCGGTGGTGACCACGGGCACCCGCTCCTCCAGCACCACCTGAGCCGCCTCCTGAACAAAGGGGCTCATGAGCATCAGGTTTACCCCGAAGGGCTGTTGGGTCAGCTCCCGGCATTGCTGAATCTGTTGGCGAAGGTAATCGCCGCTGAGGTTCATGGCGGAGATGATCCCCAGGCCCCCGGCGTTGGACACCGCCGCCGCCAGCCGGGCGTCGGACACCCAGGCCATGCCCCCCTGGAAGAGGGGGTACCGGATGCCAAAAAGCCGGGTCACTTCCGTTTGGATCATTGCTTTGCTCCCTCAATAGCCTGGACCAAATGGGCCACGCGGGTCATATCCTGGGTCAGCTCGATGGTGACGTCAAAGGCGTCCTCCAGGTCCATCACCAACTCCGCCACGTCCAGGGAATCCAGGGCCAGGTCGCTGAATTGGCTGTCGGCGGAGATGGTATCCGGGGTGGCGCCCTTGCGCTGGGCCAGCAGTTCCGCGACTTTCTCAAAGGTGCTCATGATGCTTGTCCTCCTATGATGTGAATGTGGGGAAAACCAAGGTTATTTTTTTCGCCACCGCAGCAGGCATACGCCGGTGGAAAGGCCCGCCCCAAAGGCGCTCATCACCACCAGGTCGTTTTCCTGGAGCTTGCCCGCCCGGTTTAGCTCGTCCAGCAAGAGGGGGATGCTGGCGGAGGAGGTGTTGCCCACCCGGTGGATGTTGCTGGGGAACTTCTCCTCCTCCTGGCCCAGGCGCTGGCGGACAGACTCCAAAATGCGCTTGTTGGCCTGGTGCAGCAAAAACCAGCGGATGTCCTCCAAAGGCACCCCCGCTTCCTCCGCCAGGCGGGTGATATCCTCGGTGGCGTGGGATACCGCGAAGCGGAATACCTCCTGGCCGGCCATGTGGACCCCCGGGGGTACCGGGGAGGGGGCCGCGAAGGGGGTGGAGATGGCGGGAGGCTGGATAAACAGGGTATCCCTGTCCTGCTCCACCGCCAGGCGGACGGCCAGCAGGCCCTCCCCTTCCTCCAGCACCACGGCCCCGGCCGCGTCCCCAAAGAGCACGCAGGTGGCGCGGTCGCTCCAGTCGCACAGCCGGGACATGGCCTCGGCGCTGACCAAAAGAATCTTCCGGGCCTTGCCCGCGGCCATGTAGGCGTGGGCCACGTCCAGGCCATAGAGGAAGCCGGTGCAGGCGGCGTTCAGGTCCATGCAGGGGCAGGTGGCCCCTACCGCCCTTTGCACCCCGCAGGCCAGGCCCGGGGTGATCTCATCCCCCCGGACGGTGGTGCCCAAAATCAAATCCAGCTGGGAGCCTTCCACACCCGCGTCCTGAAGGGCCCGCAGGGCCGCCTGGACGGCCAAATCCGTGAGGGTTTCCTCCGAGAGGATGTGCCGCTGGGTAATGCCCGTCCGGCTGGTGATCCATTCATCGCTGGTATCCAAAAACTGTTCCAGGGCGGCGTTGGGCACCGCCAGGGCCGGCAGTGCGCTGCCTGTCCCTACAATTCTCAAAGCGCTTCATCTCCTTGGGTGGGAGCGTTCTCTTCCCGCATGCGCAGGCTTTGCTCCTGTTGCTGAAAAAAGGCCTGGAGGTTTTGGAGGCCCTTCAAAAGAAGCTCCCGTTCCCCCTGGGGAATATTCTGGGTCACCGCGTGGACCATCCTGCGGTGGAAGAAGCGGTGGGCGGCCTCGGCCCTGCGGCCCGCTTCCGTCAGCAGCACATGCACCGTCCGCCCGTCCATGCGGCCCTTGTCCTTGCGCACATAGCCCTTTTGGGCCAGCTTGTTGATGGCCACCGTCACCGTGGGCAAGGTAATGGAAAGGTCCTGGGCAATGTCCGTGATGGTGCGGCCTTGCTCCGGGTCCTTATGGATGGCCTCCAGCATGTGCAGCTCGCTGATGCTGAGCTTGTCCTGGCTCATGCTGCGCAGGACCTCTTCCTCTAGCTTGAGGATCGTTTGGAAGGTATTGACCAAAAGGTCATTGAGGGCGATGCTGAAGGAGTCCATAGTCACCTCGCTGATCATTTGTTAGTCAAACTAACGAGTTGGATTATACTCCCGGGGCATGACCCTGTCAAGGGGGAAAAAGGGAGATGGCTTTTGAGGCGGCATCAGGGAAGGCCTGTACAAAGCGCCCGCCCGCCCCGCCCCGATGGAAGGGGCGGTGGCGGGCGGACGGTGGGGCTGCCATGGCGGGCTTTCATGCATCCCTTTCCCCGGTTTTTTTCCGGCCGATATACATCAAGTGCTCCGACCAGCTCAGCAAATCCTCGCGCTCACACAGCTTTTCCGCAAGGTCCAGCCATAGCTCCACAATTTCCTTGGGCTGGCCCATGATATTGGCCTCGCAGGGGGAGGTGATGCCTTCCTGGCCCAAAAAGTGCAGCTTTTCCAGGGGAAACTGCTCCATAAAGGGCAGAATTTCATCCTGCCTGGCAAAATAGGCCTGGGTAAAGGCCATGCCCGAAAAGCTGCGGTTCTCCATAAAGGCGCGGTAAAACGCCTGCTCCACCGGATCGGCCACGATGTCCGGCTGGAACTTCATGGCGTAAATGATCCCCGCAAACAGATTGATAAAGGAAATGAAAATGATTCCGCCGGGTTTGAGAAGCTTTACGGCGGCATTCACCGCCTTCACCCGGTCCGCCGCCTCCAATAGATGATACATAGGGCCCATCAGAAGGACGTGGTCAAAGGGCCCGCTGATCACCCGGTCCACTTCCCTGGCGTCCCCCACAAGGGCTTGCAAGGGCACCCCCTGCTCCATGGCCCGTTCACAGGCGAACCTGGCGTTTTCCCCGGACAGGTCAAACAGGGTCACAGCACAGCCCTTTTGGGCAAGGTACAGGGAATATCTCCCAGGCCCCCCGCCGATGTCCAGCACCTGGTCACCGGAGGATACATAGCGGTCCAGAAAGCGGCAGGTAAGGAGAAATTCCGGCCTGCCCACGATCCTGTTCCATTCCGTCTCCACCCCGGCGTCGTAATAATCCCGAATGGTTTTGGTGATGTGGTCCATGTTCACCCCTCCTCCAAATTGATATGAAAAAGCGGCTGAAGCCTTTTTGCCGCTTTAGCCGCTTTTGGGTTCTCCGATGGACGGTTCTTGGCGTCCTATTCATCAAATCCGGCAACGACGAAAGCCCGCGGTCCATTTTCCGGATTCGCGGACAAAAAATCATTGCCGAAGGTTACCCTTGCAAGCTGGCGCATCACAGAACCTCTCACAGAATTTCGACAAATGTACCATGAGAGCCGGTATTTGTCAATACGCCTATAGCTTCCGGTTCATGATGGACAGCAGCAGGTTCCCGTTCTCAAAGACCTTGGCCAAGGCGCTGGCCTCCACCAGTTCCTGAAACTGGGGAATGGGGATCACGCTTTCCAAAAGGGGCATGGTGGTAAACACC
>JARKQO010000430.1 GCA_029974855.1 Eubacteriales bacterium | reverse complement strand
TATTAAAGTTTGCTCTTTCGTTGGTTGGGATGAATTAGACATGAAAGAGATCGTTCCATCCCCGCCGCCAGTGGTTCGGAATGAAGCGGCGGCGGTGCAGGCCCTGTTCCAGCAGCATGTTGTGCCCAGCTACGGCCGGTTTGATCTGGTGCTGAGCCACGGCTTGGGCAGTTACGTTTATGATGTCGCCGGGAAACGCTACCTCGATCTGGGCGGGGGCATTGCGGTCAGCTCCCTCGGCCATGCGCACCCCGCCATGACCGACGCGCTGATCGAGCAATCCCGCAAACTCGTTCACGTCTCCAATTACTACTACCATGAGCCCCAGGGGCGCCTGGCCCAGGCTTTGGTCCAATTGATTGGTCCGGGCAAGTGCTTCTTCTGTAATAGCGGTGTCGAGGCCAACGAGGGCCTTTTCAAGCTGGCGCGCAAGTTTGGCCATGAGGAGGGCCGCTTTGAAATCCTTTCCACCCTGAATTCCTTCCACGGCCGGACCTTGGCAGGCATTTCCGCCACGGGGCAGGACAAGGTTAAGAAGGGGTTCGAGCCCTTGGTTCCGGGGTTCCGCCAGGTCCCGTTCAACGATCTCCAGGCGGTGCGGGAGGCGATCTCCCCCGCCACCGTCGCCATCCTCATCGAAGGCATCCAGGGCGAGGGCGGCGTCACCCCGGCCACCCCCGAATACCTCCTTGGGCTCAGGCAGCTTTGTAACGAAAAAAAGCTTCTCCTCTTGATGGACAGCGTCCAATGCGGCCACTTCCGCAGCGGCCGGTTCCAGAGCTTCCAGCGCATTCTCGAGGCCGTGCCCGGCGGCCAGGACTTTCTGCCTGATGCCATCTCGATGGCCAAATCGCTTGGCGGGGGGTATCCCATCGGCGCGTTCTGGGTCCGGGCGCCTTACGCGGACCTGCTCGGCCCCGGCACCCATGGCACCACTTACGGGGGCTCGCCCCTCGCTTGTGCCGTGGCGCTGAAAATCCTTGAAGTCATCCAGCGGGAAAACCTGGCTGACAACGTGCGCAAAGTTGGCGATTACCTCAGGGAAGGCCTCGAGGTCCTTGCGCGGAAATACCCGGCTGTCGTGCGGTCCATCCGGGGGCTTGGATTCATGCTGGGCATTGAACTGGCGCCCCACATTGAGCATCTGCCGGGCGATGCCTCGAAAATGCAATCCTCCCGTTTCGTCAACTTGTTGCATGCCAACGGGTTGCTTGCCATTCCCGCCGGCCCCGACATTGTCCGCCTGCTGCCCCCCCTCAACCTCAGGCGCTCCGAAGCGGCGGAAGGCCTGAGCATTCTGGAGACTGTTGCGTCCCGCCTCGCCGGGTAACCTCTTTCCCACCCCAAAAGCCACCTTTCAGGCATTCGAAGATGAGACATCTATTGAGCATTGAGTCTTTGTCG
>JARKQO010000422.1 GCA_029974855.1 Eubacteriales bacterium | reverse complement strand
CCGACAAGGTAAGCGTGCTGCCGGACGCCACGCTGTGCACCGACAGCCCCACCGGGCTTGTGCACCTGTATGCAGTCAACGACGCGGAGTCGGCGCTGTTGGGCCTCGGCAAGGCGGGGGAGCGGGTGACGCTGCTGGGCCGGGTGCAGTCATGGTACCAGATCCGGCAGGACGGGATGTACTGCTACGTAGCCAAGGAGAATCTGGCCCTGGAGGAGGAAACCCAGGCCCGGTTTGACACCTTCCGGCCCGACCGGTACGATACCCTGTCCCGGAAGGAATATGAGGACATGCTGGCCGCCCAGGCCATTTATGCTGAGAAGGCCGCCCAGTACGGCGGCAAGGATGTGGACCACTGGTCCCTGGAGGACAAGGCTTGGTATGGCCAGATGCAAAGCTACTTCCAGCATGGGGGCAGCCACGCCTTCCAACTGCCCCAGGAGGGCGATCTGCCCCGGGAGGAGGCGGTGGCTATCGCCTGGAACGCCTTTGTGACGGGCCTGGGCCTGCCGGAGGCCGCCCGGGAGGATTATGTTTTCAACCTTGGCTTCTACTCCAACCAGACCCTGGAGGGCCAGCAGAAGGAATGGAGCGTGGGCATTGCCAAAAAGGGCAGCGAAACGGAGTATATGGTGACGGTTTCCTCCCCCTCCGGCGCGGTTGTGGAAACCACGGACCCGGAGAGCTATCGGACCCAGGCGGAAGCGGAAGCGGCCCGGACGGAAGCGGACAAACCGGAATGATTCTCACCGGCGGCGGTCCCAGGTTGCTGTCACATGGGTAAGGAACAGGAGAATCCAAAAGAGGGCGCGGACGTTCCACAGGGAGCGTCCGCGCGGTTTTGTCCAATCAGAATCGTTCTGGTGGCGCGCAGCGCCGCCAATCATGGGTCCAGGGACGAAGTCCCTGGCGGAGGTGTCGGGGGCGGAGCCCCTGACCGTTTCCTCCCCCCGGATCGTTCCTCCCCCCGTCGTCCCCTACGCCGTCTCGATGTTGGCTGCCGCCTGCAACCCCAGGCGTTCCACGCCCATTGCCCGGAGCTTGTACTTTTGGATCTTGCCGCTGGCGGTCATGGGGAAGGAGGTCATGGGGAGGATGTAGCGGGGGGATTTGTAGCGGCTGAGGCCCTGCTTGACGAAATCGATGAGCTCCTGGTCGGTGACCTGGGCCCCTTCCTTGAAGATGACGCAGGCGCAG
>JARKQO010000398.1 GCA_029974855.1 Eubacteriales bacterium | reverse complement strand
ACGACACCTACTGGCAGAGCTTTGTGGTGCTGTGGCTGCTGTATGCCTTCTACCTGGCGGGCTATGGGGCCCGCCGCCTGGAAAAGGCCCGGCAGGAAAAAGCCCCCGCTCTCTTCTCCCCCGCCCTCACCCGGGGGTTGGCCTTGGCCGCCATACTGGCTCTAGCCCTGGGCTCTTTGGGCTATAAGCGCCCCACAGACAGGACCTACGGCCTGCCCAACCTGGCGGGGGTCAGCGCGGCTTTGTCCTTGGCAACGGGGGAGGCCCGGCAGTACCACCGGGAGATGACCGCCCGGGAAGCCCTGCTGAAGGACCCTTCCCAGCCGGAAGTGACCCTTTCCCCCCTGTCCGCGGTGCCGGACCTGTTCATGAAGGACCTGCTGGCCCCCGGCGCGCCCTACGACCCCCGGCCCGCCCTGCGCGCCTACTATGGAAAAACCGCCATTTACCTGGCAGGGGAGGAGACGCCATGAAGCCGCCCAAGCCCTCTTCCTTTTCCCTGCCCCATAAAACTTTGGCCTGGGCCTGCGCCCTGCTGCTGGCCCTGAGCCTGTTGCCTTTGCTGGTCCTCTCCTTTTTCAACCATCCCTTCTACGACGATTTCGGCTTTTCCATCAAAACCCACGCCGCCTGGCGGGATACCGGCAGCCTGGGGGTCACCGTGGCCGCCGCATGGGACAACACCTTGGGCACCCGCAACACCTGGGAGGGCACCTACACCACCACCTTCATCAGCTCTCTCCAGCCCGGCCTTTGGAGCGAGGGAGCCTACTGGCTCAGCACTTTTGTGCTGCTGGGAGGGCTGCTGCTGGCCCTGGGTTTCTTCCTGTGGCAGAGCTTGGGCAAGGCCCTTGGGGCCAGCACCTCTGCCGTTGTCACCGCCTTCTGCGCCTTGGGATTTCTGATGGTGCACTTTGTGCCCAGCCCCTCCGAGGCCTTCTTCTGGTTCAACGGCGGCGTGGCCTATACTTTGCTGTGGAGCCTCATGCTCTTCACCGCCGGATGCTGGCTGGCCTTTGACCGGGTCCAAGGCCGGGGCAAGACCGCCGCGTTCTTCGCTCTCCTACTCCTCCTGACGGCGTTGGTGGGGGGCGGCAAGTATTCCACGGTGCTGCTGGCGGTGCTGCTGGCCTTGGGGTACACAGCCCTGGCCTTTGTGCGCAAACGGCCCAAGCGCTTCGCCTTCGCTTTTCTCACGGTGCTGCTGTTGGCCTGCCTGGCTTTCAGCGCCATTGCGCCAGGGAACGCCGTCCGGGCTAAAACCCTCCAAGGGGGGCTCAGCGCCCCCATGGCCGTGGCCCAGGCCCTGTATTTCGGCCTGGCTTTGATGGGCCACTGGTTCTCCTTGCCCCTCCTGGCGGCAGCGGGGGTGCTGGTAACGCTGCTGCTGCCCACCCTGAAACGCTGCTCCTTCTCCTTTGCCCGGCCCCTGTGGGTGACCTCGCTGGCCATGGCCCTGTTCTGCGCCCAGCTGGCCCCCACCCTGTTCACGGGCAACTACCTGGGGGATGGCCGGGTGCTGAACACCTACTACTACACCTATGTGCTGATGGGTTGCGGCCTGGCCCTGTACTGGGCGGGCCACCTCCTGCGCCGCCATCTGGGCCTGGGGGCAAGCCTCTCGACGGCAAACCCCTCCCCCCGGGTTTCCGGGCCCGTGCTGGCCGTCGCCGCCGCGCTGCTGCTGGCGGGCTGCGTGGCCTACCACCCCTCCGGCAGCGAAAGCTACGGCCCCCAGAACATGACCGGGGGCAGCGCGGCCCTGTCCTTGCTCCGGGGCGAGGCCCGGCAGTATGACCGGGAGATGGACGCCCGGGACGCGGCCATGAACGACCCGGCTCAGCTAGACGTGACCTTGACCCCCGTAAGCCTGATCCCCAAGGCGTTCATGGGGGACGCGGCGGACAGCTCCTCCATCGACTATGTGCTGCACCTGTACGCCGAGTATTATGACAAAGCTTCCGTAACCCTGGCCCCTGAAAAGGAGTGACGCCATGCTGCTGCAAGGAAAAAACGCCCTGATCACCGGCTGCGCCAAGGGCATCGGCCAGGCCCTGCTGCGGGTTTTTGCCCAGGAGGGGGCCAATGTGTGGGCCTTTGCCCGGGGGGAAAGCCCCGCCTTTGAGGCGGAGTGCGAAGCCCTGGCCCGGGCCCATGGGGTGTGGGTGAAGCCCGTCTATGCCGAGCTCACCCAGGAGGCCTCCCGCAAGGCCGCCTTTGCCCAGGTCATGGGGGACAAGCAGCCTTTGGACATTTTGGTGAACAACGCCGGCATCATGGGAGAGGACAAGCTGTTCCAAATGACCTCCGAGGCGGAGATGCGCTCCATTTTTGACGTGAACTTCTTCGCTTTGCTGGAGGTGAGCCGCTTTGCCACCCGGCTCATGGCCCGCCGCCGCCAGGGTGCCGTGGTGAATATCGCCAGCGTGGCCGGCCTGGATGGAGACAGCCGCATCGACTATTCCGCCAGCAAGGCGGCGGTCATCGCCGCCACCCAGAAGATGGCCCGGGAATACGCGCCCATGGGCATCCGTGTCAACGCTTTGGCCCCGGGCTATACCGACACCGGTTTGGTGGCGGGCCTCAGCGAAAAGGTGGAGCGGGAAACCCTGGCGAAAATCCTTTTGGGCCGCAAGGCCAACCCCATGGAGATCGCCCAGGTGGCGGCCTTCTTGGCCAGCGACAGGGCCAGCTACGTCACCGGCCAGACCTGGCGGGTGGACGGCGGCATTCTTTAAACCATAGCCATCCAGACGATACAGCCATAAGGAGGAATCCCCATGAACAACCTGGACAAGTACGTAAACGCCTTTGTCTCCGCCCTGGAAGTGACCCCCGCCGAAGCCCCGGGCCTGGTGTACGGCCAAAGCGCCTCCTGGGACAGCGTGGGCCACATGGCCCTGGTGGCCCGGCTGGAGGACGCCTTTGACATCATGATGGAGATGGACGACATCATCGACCTGAGCTCTTTTGAAAAAGGCAAGGAGATTTTGCGGAAGTATGATGTGGAAATTTGACCGCTTCGGGGACCAAACCGCCGTCCTGGACGAATACGGCCAAAGCCTCACGTACGCCCAGCTAGCCCGGGAAAGCCGGGCTTTGGCCCAGGCCACCGGGGGCCGCTGTTTGGTGCTCCAGCTCTGCCAGAACACCATGGGCAGCTTTTTGGGCTATGCCGGCTTTTTGGAGGAAGGCATCGTGCCCGCCATGCTGGGGGCGGACACCGATCCCCAGGCTTTGGACGCCCTGTGCCAGGCCTACCGCCCCAAGTACCTCTGGGCCCCGGAGGGCTTCCACCCGGAGGGCTGCACGCCGGTGTATGAGCGCTTTGGCTATCGGCTTTTGGCCACTCCCTTTGGGGACGGCGTGGAACTGCATCCGGAGCTGGCCCTGCTGCTCACCACCAGCGGTTCCACCGGCAGCCCCAAGTTTGTGCGGCAGAGCTACCGCAACATCCGGGCCAATACGGACAGCATCGTCCAGTACCTGGAGCTCACCGCTGCGGAAAGGCCCATCACCACCTTGCCCATGAACTATACCTACGGGCTCAGCATCCTCAACAGCCATTTGGACGTGGGGGCCACTTTGCTGCTGACGGACAAGGGCATCGCCCAGAAGGAGTTCTGGAGCTTCTTCAAGGCCCAGGGGGCCACCAGCTTCGGCGGGGTGCCCTACACCTACGAAATGCTGGACCGGATGCGCTTCACCCGCATGGACCTTCCCAGCCTTAGGGTCATGACCCAGGCCGGGGGCAAGCTGCTGCCCGCCCTCCACGAAAAGCTGGCCCGCTGGTGCCAGGAAACGGGCCGCCGCTTCGTGGTGATGTACGGCCAGTGCGAGGCCACCGCCCGGATGGCGTTTTTGCCCTGGGAGCGTAGCCTGGAGAAGGCCGGGGCCATGGGCGTCGCCATCCCCGGAGGCCGCTTTGAACTGGTGGACGTACACGGCGGCATCATCACCCAGCCGGGCATCACCGGGGAGCTTCGCTACTACGGGGACAACGTCACCTTGGGCTATGCCGAAAGCGCGGCGGATTTAAGCCTGGGGGACCAGCGGGGCGGCGTGCTGGACACCGGAGACATGGCCCAGATGGACGGGGAGGGCTACTTCACCATCGTGGGCCGCAAAAAGCGCTTCCTGAAAATCTTCGGCAACCGGGTCAACCTGGACGAGGCGGAACGGCTGCTGAAAGCCGCCTTCCCCGAGGCGGAGGTGGCCTGCGCCGGCCTGGACGACCAGCTCTATCTCTTTGCCACCCAGGCGGCTTTGCTGCCCGCCCTGCGGGGCTATCTCATCGAAAAAACCGGCCTGAACCCGGCGGCCTTCCTGGCCCGGGCCATCCCGGAAATTCCCAAGAACGACGCGGGCAAGACGCTCTACAAGGAGCTGGAGCAATACTATGACTGATCTGGAAACCCTCCTGGCCTTGCCCCCCTATGGCATGGACAAGGGGGAAAAGCAAGCCTTTCTCACCCGGGAGCTGAGGGCCTTAAGCCTCCGCCACCGGGAGGGAAGCCCGGAGTATGCCCGGATGCTCTCCGCCTGGGGCTGTGATCTCCAGCAGGTGGAGCGCTACCAGGAGCTCCCCTTTCTGCCGGTGCGGCTGTTTAAGGAATTCTCCTTGGCCAGCGTCCCCCAGGAGGCGGTGCACAAAACCATGACCAGCAGCGGCACCACGGGCCAGCAGGTCAGCCGCATCTACCTGGACCGGGAGACCAGCGCCGCGCAAAGCAAGGCCCTCTCCCGGATCGTCTCCGACTTTCTGGGCAACAGCCGCCTGCCCATGATCATCTTGGACAGCAGCGCGGTGGTGTCCAACCGGGATATGTTCTCCGCCCGGGGGGCCGGGATTTTGGGGTTCAGCTTCTTCGCCCGGGACAAGTTCTACGCTTTAGACGAGCACATGGCCCTGGATGTTGAGGGCCTGCGGGCCTTTTTGGAGAAGCACCGGGGCAGCCCCCTGTTTTTGTTCGGCTTCACCTTCATGGTGTGGCAGCACTTCTACCGGGAGTTGCTTCGCCTGAGAGAAAAGCCGGATTTGAGCCAGGGCATCTTGATCCATGGAGGCGGCTGGAAGAAGCTGGCTGGCGAGGCGGTGTCCCCCGGGCAGTTCAAGGAGGCTCTAAGGGAAGCCTGCGGCATCACCCGGGTTCACGACTACTACGGCATGGTGGAGCAAACCGGCACCATCTACATGGAGTGCCAACAGGGTCATCTCCACGCCCCGGTGTGGTCGGATGTCACCATCCGCGATCCCTTTGATTTTTCAGAGGTCCCTATGGGCCAGAAGGGCCTGATCCAGGTCAGCAGCCTGCTGCCCCGCAGCTATCCGGGGCACATCCTGCTCACCGAGGACCAGGGGGCCATTCTGGGGGAGGACGACTGCCCCTGCGGCCGCAAGGGCAAGTATTTTGCCGTGTACGGGCGCATCGCCCGGGCGGAGCTAAGGGGGTGCAGCGATACCTATGAGCCATCCTGACGCCTATGCCTTGCTCTGCGGAACCGGGGATTTTGCCTTGGCCGCTGCGGTCCCGCCCTTGCCGCCCTTTGCCCAGCCCGCCCTGGATTTTCTGGAGGCCCTGTCCGCCGCGCTGCTGGGGGACAAGTCCCTGCGGGGCTATTCAGACATTATCTCCTTCGCCTTCTTCTGCCGCCGGGGCAACCTGGAGCAGATGAAAAAACAGCTTGGGTCCCAGGCCCTGGCGGACCGGATCGGCCGGGGGCTGGCCTTCCACATCGCCCCCGGCAACGTGCCCATTAACTTCGCCTATTCCTTGGTCGCGGCCTTGCTTTCGGGCAACGCCTCCATCGTGAAGGCCTCCAGCCAGGACTTTCCCCAGACCCGGCTGGTGTGCCAGGCCATGGGGGCCCTGTTGGACCCCCCCGCCTCCCCCCACCATGCCCTGTGCCCCTATGTGAACGTCATCACCTATCCCCGGGAGCGCCAGGAGCTCACCCGGGAGCTCAGCGCCCTGTGCGATGTGCGCCTGATCTGGGGCGGGGACGAGACCGTGGCCCGGGTGCGCCAGGCCCCGCTTCCCCCCCAAGCCTTTGACGTGACCTTCGCGGACCGGTACTCCTTGCTGGTCATCCGCTCCGCCACCCTGCTGGAGATGGAGGATAAGCAGCTGGAGGCCGTGGCCCAGGGCTTCTTCCACGATACCTACCTGACGGATCAGAACGCCTGCACCGCCCCCCGGCTGGTATACTGGCTGGCTGAACCGGATGATAGCCCCGCCTGGACTAAAACCCGGGCCGCCCAGGAGCGCTTCTGGGCTGCGGTGCACCGCTACGCTTCCCCCCGCTATACCCTCCAGGATGTGGTGGCTGT
>JARKQO010000384.1 GCA_029974855.1 Eubacteriales bacterium | reverse complement strand
CGCGCCATGCCCGCAGACTCCAGGCAAGCCATCACCGCGCTGTTTGAAGGGAACGGCTACGCCCGTATGGGCCTCCGGGATGTTCCGTGGCCGGAAACGCTCCTTGATTGGGCCCAGCAGGGCTACCCCACCACCCGGGAGCCCTACGTGGACGATTACAGCGGCAACCTCGCCTTTGAGGGGTTTGGGGTGGACGCCTATCCCATGGACGCCATCGACTACTTTCAGATGGACCTGGTGAAGTGCGGCTTCTATTGGGACGTGTACCCCTTCCGGGGCCGAAACCAGCTGATCGCCGAGGACGCCAACACCTACACCGTGGAAAACGGCGCTGGGGCCCGCTTCCGCCACTACAAAAATCGCAGCGTGTGCCCGGAGCACATCAGCTTTGACATGACCACCCCCGAAAAGTGGTACGAGGTCTACAAGCCCCAACTGCTCCCCTTTGACCCCACCCGGGTGAAAACCGCCGTGATGAAGCGGAAGTTCGATGAGAGGCGGGCCCAGGGGCAGTTTATCTACTTCAGCACCATGTTTGTGTGGGAGTCGCTGCGCTCCTCTTTGGGCGATGTGTGCCTGTACGAGTCCATGCTGCTGGAGCCGGAATGGATGCACGATTTCTGCCGCACCTATACGGACTTCTACAAGCAGTACATGGCCTACGTGTTCGACCACGTGGGCGTGCCGGACGGGGTGCTGCTTTTGGAGGACCTGGCCTACAAAAACACGCCCTTCTGCTCCCCCAAGACCTATGACGAGATCATCTTCCCCTACTACCGGGAGATCGTACAATTCCTCAAAGAGCGGGGCATATACGCGATGCTGCACTCCTGCGGCTGCGTGACCACGTTGCTCCCCTATGTGGAGGAGATCGGCTTTCAGTTGTTGAATCCTATGGAAGCCAAGGCGGGCTGCGATCTGGAGGCCTTTGTGAAGCAGTACAAAAACCGGTTTGTGTTCATGGGCGGCATGGACGAAAGGCTGCTGGAAACCGGAGATTTGCCCTTGATCCGTCGCGAAACCCGGAGGATACTGGACCTGATGAAGGCGGAAGGCGCGCGCTACATTTTCGGCACCGACCACTCCGTATCGTCCAACGTGGCGCTGGCCAGCTTTCAGGCCGCGGTGGATGTGTTCCACGGGAACAAGTATTATTAAAGGCAGGGAACGCCATGATCACCAGATGCCTCCTCCTGAATGAAACATCCCTGGATCCCGCCCATAACCTGGCGGTGGAATCGGCCTTGCTGGCGGGGGCCAAAGCCGGAGAATGCGTTTTGTACCTGTGGCAGACCCAGCATACGGTGGTGATCGGTTTCAATCAGGACCCGTGGCGGGAATGCCGCATCGCCGACCTGCTGGAAAGCGACGGCCATCTGGTGCGCAGGCCCACGGGCGGCGGCGCGGTGTACCATGACCTGGGCAACCTGAATTTCTCCTTTATTCTGCCCAAGGAGGATTACGACGTGCCCCGGCAGCTGTCCGTGATTTTGGAGGCGCTGCGGGCCTTCGGCCTTGCGGCCGAGGCCACCGGCCGTAATGACATCACTTTGGACGGGTTCAAGTTTTCCGGCAACGCGTTTTTACAGCAGGGCGGCTTCTGCCTGCACCACGGCACACTGCTGGTGGACGTGGATTTGGAAAAGCTGTCCCGGTACCTGATGCCCTCGGAGCTGAAGCTGCAAAGCAAGGGCATCCCATCGGTGCGGGCCAGGGTGATCAACCTGCGAACGGCCTGCGAAGCCGTCACGGTGGAGGCCCTGCGCGGCGCGCTGGCCCAGGCCCTGGGCAAGGTGTACGGGGCGCCGGTGGAAGCATGTGCGGCGCCTGGGGACGAAGCCTTCCGCACCCTGGAGGAAAAATACCGCTCCAAAAAATGGGTGCTGGGGCGGGACATGACCTTTGACCGGGTGGCCCACGACCGCTTCCCATGGGGCGAGGCGCGGGTGGGTGTTACCCTGGGGCACCGGGTGGTCACAGACGCGGCGCTGTATACCGACGCCATGGACCCGTCGCTGGCGGTCGCCCTGCGCGATATCCTTGTGGGTGCGGCCTTTACGGCGGATGTGATGCACGGCCTGCAACGGGCCCACAGCGGCACGCCTTTGGGAGATATCCTGGGGCTGCTGCTGCTGACCCTGGAAACATAAGCACAGGAGGGATGGGCAATGACGTCACGGGAAAGGGCGCTGACGGTGTTAAGCGGCGGTACGCCGGACCGGGTCTGCATCGATTTTGGCGCCACCATGGCCACAGGCATCAACGCGCAGGTGTACCACCGGGTCAAAGAGCTGCTGGGCATCCATACCCCCACCACGGTGGTGGACGTGCTTTCCTACCTGGCGGAGGTGGAGCCTGAAATGTGCTCGGCCATGGGCGGCGATTTTGTGATGCTGCGCCGCTTTGCGCCCTCGCTGGGCATCCCGGTGTTGAACTTTAAGCCGGGCGCTTTGCCGGACGGCACGCCCGCCCGCATCCCCGCGGCCTTTCACCCCATTGCCACCCCCGAAGGCGATCTGCTGATCATGGCCTCGCCCCGGGCCATGGACTACATCCATCCCTATGACCCAGCCATGGGCGACGACCCCTACGCCGGGCGGGTGGTTTCCAAATGCCCCAAGGGATACGCGGCCTTCGCCCGGGTGTTCCACCCCATGGCCCATGTGGAGACGCTGGACGCCTTTGAAAAGTATGAATATCCCGAGTTTTCCCAGGAGGAGGTGGCGTTTTACCGGCACGAAGCCCTGCGCCTCCGGGAAACAACGGACAAGTCCATCGCGGGCGTGTTTCTGGGCAATGTGTTTGAGATGGGCCAGCTTTACTTCGGCTATGAAAACTTCTTCGCCATGATGGGCGGGGACCAGGAGCTTGCCCTGGCCTACATGGAAAAGCGCACCCAGGCCTTCCTGCGCGATCTGGAAAAGTACCTGGGGGCCGTGGGCGATTTGATCGATGTGATCCAGTTCAACGACGATCTGGGCACCCAGGACACGACGCTGATTTCCCCGGCGATGTACCGCCGCATGATCAAGCCCTACCACATGCGCATGTTCCAGTATGTGCGGCGCAACTACCCGAAGGTGAAGGTGTTTTTCCACACCTGCGGGGCCGTGGCGGAGCTGATCCCCGACATCATCGAGTGCGGCGCGCAAATCCTGAACCCCGTGCAGATCACCGCCCAGGGTATGTCCCCCAAAAAGCTGGTGCGGGACTTCGGCGGGCACATCGTATTCTGGGGCGGCGGGGTGGATACGCAAAACGTGCTCAACCGGGCCACGCCCCAGGGGGTGCGCGGCCAAGTGCGGGAGCTGCTGGACATTTATGGGAAAAAGGGGTACGTGTTCTCCCAGATACACAACATCGACAGCTCCGTACCGGCGGAGAACATGATCGCCGCGTTTCAGACCGCCCAGGAGGGAGGGATACGCTCATGAGGATTGTGGAAACCACCTACAAAGACCAGCGGGCCATCGCGCTGGAAAGCGACCAGGCGCGCTTCCTGCTGCTGCCGGATACGGGGGCTAGCCTTGCCAGCGCGTACAGCAAGGCCCTTGCCAAGGAGTACCTTGTGCAGCGCCCTCAGGCGCGGTATCTGCGCCAGCCCTTTGACGGTGTCTACGTGGACGCGGAATGCTCCGGCATGGACGACATGTTTCCCACCATCGACCGCTGCGCCTATGACCGGTTCCCCTGGACCGGCGCGATGCTGGCGGACCACGGCGAGGTGTGGAACCTGCCCTGCCGGAGCCAAATCACGGAAAACAGCGTGCGCTTCACCTGTTACGGCGTGCGGCTGCCCTATGTGTTCCACAAGCAAGTGAGCATGCCCGATGACGCGACCTTGCTGTTTGACTACCGGGTGGAGAACCCCACGAGCTTCGACATGGATTTTCTGTGGGCCGGGCATGCCATGGTGGTGGCGGAGCCGGGGCTTACGCTCCATGTGCCGGAGGATTGCCGCCGGGGTGTGGCGGTATTCAGCAACACAGGCCGCATCGGCGGCTACGGCGAGCGGTTCGACTACCCGGTATACACGGACAAACAGGGCGTGCGGCGGGATGTGAGCCGCATGGACGCCCGGGAGGGCAACTGCGAGAAGTATTACTTTGAAAACAGGCTGGCCCGGGGCTGGTGCGCGGTGCGCTATCCGGCGGGGGATGTGCTGGCCATCAGCTTTACGGCCAAAACCGTGCCCTACCTGGGCATCTTGCACAACGAAGGGGATTTCAGGGGCCTGTACAACATCTTTCTGGAGCCCTGCACCTGCGGCTTCGACAGGCCCGACGTGGCGCGCCTGCACGGGCAAACATCCACCATTCCGGCCAACGGGGCCTATGAGTGGCAAATGGCCATCAGCTTGGGCACGGGAGATGTGGAGCGCGTGGTGACGCCGCTGTAGCCCATAAAAAACCCAGCTCGGGCACAAGGCGAAGGCCGTCTCAGACTCCTTCCGCCGGCTTTGCCGTGCCCAAAGCGCACCCGCGCGGCTTGGGCGCGTTTTCCTATCATACCAGACTGTTCATAGGGGAGGGTTTCCATGTACACCATTCAAACCGTGCGGCGGCTGACCCCGGACATCCTGTGGATGGAGGTGCGCGCGCCCCGGGTGGCCGCCAACTGCCTGCCCGGGCAATTCCTGATCGTGCGCCTTGGGGAAATGGGCGAGCGCATCCCGCTGACCATCTGCGATTACGACCGCGCGGCCCAGACGGTGACCATCGTGTTTCAGGTGGTGGGGGTATCCACGGCCAAGATGGCCGAGCTGCGCCCGGGAGACGCGTTTGACAGCGTGATGGGGCCCCTGGGCAACCCCAGCGAGTTGACCCGGGAAACCCCCGAGGCGCTGCGGGCCAAAGGCGTTCTGTTTGTGGCGGGCGGCGTGGGCGCAGCGCCCGTATACCCCCAGGTCAAGTACATGCACCAGCTGGGCGTGCCCTGCGATTGCATTATCGGCGCGCGGGACAGGAGCCTGCTGATTCTGACGGAGGAGATGCAATCGCTGGCCGCTAACGTGTATATCGCCACCAACGATGGTTCGGCTGGGGCAAAGGGGCTGGTGACGGATGTGCTGAGGGACCTGGCGGTCCGCCAGGGGAAGCGCTACGGCCTGTGCGTAGCCATCGGCCCCATGGTGATGATGAAATACTGCGCCCTGCTGACCAAGGAGCTTGGCATCCCCACCGTGGTAAGCCTGAACCCCATCATGATGGACGGCACGGGCATGTGCGGAGCTTGCCGGGTCACCGTAGGCGGGCAGGTGAAATTCGCCTGCGTGGACGGGCCGGAGTTTGACGGCCATCTGGTGAACTTCGACGAGGCCATGAGCCGCCAGACCCTTTACAAAACCCAGGAGGGCCGCGCCATGCTTGCGTTTATGGAAGGCAGGCACCAAGGCGGCTGCTGCGAAAAGGAGGCCGTGAACCATGGTTGAGTTGAAGCGCGTACCCGTGCGTGAACAGCCCGCCGACCGGCGCAGGCAAAACTTTGAGGAGGTGTGCCTGGGCTACGACCGGGAGGAGGCCATGCGGGAGGCCGCCCGCTGCCTGAATTGCAAAAAGCCCAGGTGTGTGGCGGGCTGCCCCGTGGCCATCGACATCCCGGGGTTCATCGCCAGGGTTCAGGCTGGGGATGTGGCCGGGGCCGCCCGCATCATCGCCCGGGATTCCGCTCTGCCGGCGGTGTGCGGGCGCGTCTGCCCGCAGGAGACCCAGTGCGAGGGGCTCTGCGTGCTCAGCGGCAAGGGCGATCCGGTCAGCATCGGCAAGCTGGAACGCTTTGTGGCCGACAGCGCCAGGGACCTGCCCCAGACCGCTGAAACGCCGCCCGCCCGCAACGGCAAGCGGGTGGCGGTGGTGGGCAGCGGCCCCGCCGGGCTGAGCTGCGCTGGCGAGTTGGCCTTACGGGGCTATGAGGTAAAGATTTTTGAAGCCCTCCACGAGCCGGGCGGCGTGCTGGTCTACGGCATCCCCGATTTCCGTTTGCCCAAAGAGAGCGTTGTGGCCCGGGAGATCGAAGGGGTGAAGCGCCTGGGGGTGGAGATTGAGACGGATACGGTGGTGGGCCGCTCCGTGACCATCGACGCGCTGATGGAAAGCGAACGTTTCGACGCGGTGTTCATCGGCAGCGGCGCGGGTTTGCCCAAGTTTATGGGCATCCCGGGGGAAAACGCCAACGGCGTGCTTTCCGCCAACGAATACCTGACCCGCGCAAACCTGATGCGGGCGGGCCAGCCCGGCGCGGACACGCCCCTGTACACCGGCGCGCGGGTGGCGGTGGTGGGCGGCGGCAATGTGGCCATGGACGCTGCCCGCACCGCGCTGCGCAAGGGCGCGGAAGTCACCATCGTGTACCGCCGGGGCGAGAAGGAACTGCCCGCCCGGGTGGAGGAAGTGCACCACGCCAAGGAGGAGGGCATCCATTTTGAGCTGCTGACCAACCCCACCGCCATCCTGACCGACGAAAAAGGGTGGGTGTCGGGCATGACCTGCGTGCGCATGGGCCTTGGGGAGCCGGACGAATCGGGCCGCCGCAGGCCTGTGGAAATCCAGGGCAGCGATTTTACCCTGGAGGTGGACATGGTGATCATGGCTCTGGGCACCACCCCCAACCCGCTGATTGCCGCCACCACGCCGGGGCTGGATACCGACCGGTGGAACTGCCTTGTGGCCGACGGCAACGGGCAGACCACCAAGCTGGGCGTTTGGGCGGGGGGCGACGCGGTGACGGGGGCCGCCACGGTGATTTTGGCCATGGGCGCTGGCAAAACCGCCGCCCGCAGCATCCACGAGGCTCTGCGGAAACGCTGAGGGGCCCGGGCTCAGGCGTTTTGCCTGGCCAGCACCTTGGCAACGGCCTTGCGCACGGAGCGGGCCACGCCATTGGCCACCTCCAGCGCGTCCCGGTGGACAAGCGTTGTCTGCCCGTCGTCCCCCAGGGCGATGCCGTCCTCCACAAAGGTGGCGAGGATCATGCCCTCCACCCCGGACAGGCCGCCAAGAAGCTTGTCATAGTAGCTTTCATGGTTCAGCGGCGCCCCGTCCTGAATGATGACGGTGTGTTTGCCGCGCATCCGGTCCGCAAGGCGGCGGAAATGACCGAACTGGCCCATGGGCGAATTGTTGACGGCCCGCAGGTGCTTCATGTGGTAGATGTTATCCAGCTGATGGGTGCCCACGCCGCAGTAATGCAGCGTGCCCCCCGTGAACACCTCCAGGATCCGCTCGTAATACGGCTTGACGAACTCGGCGTAGACCTCCGCCCCCACGGAGACCAGATCGTCATCCGACATCCAAATACCCACGCCGTTTGGGCTCCATAACCCCTGGAGGCCGTTGCTCTGGGAAAGGGGCTCCCCGATGATCTGCTTCTGGGTGATCGTCCATTGGATGAAGCATTCGGTGATCCTCTCCATCAGCTCATGGATGGCCTCCGGCTCGTCGTACATCCACAGGAAGAGGTTCTCGTAGCCGCATATCTGGGCCGCCGTGCAAAGGGGGCTGTTCATGTCCGTCAGCCCCACGGGCAGATCGCTGTTGCGCACGGCGTATTCCATAAAGCGGACCACCCGGGGCATATCCCCGTCCCGGGTGGGGTTGGGGATTTTCAGGCGGGCGATATCGGCGGGGGTTTCCACGCAGGTGGAGCAAATGCCCGGGTCGTCCCCATAGCCCGTGGCGGGCTTCACCTTGCAGCCAAAGGCGGAGGCGATCACGCCGGTGCCAAACCACGGCATGAAATAGGGCACCGTGTCGTCATCCACGGCTTGCAGATGGCGCAAAAAGCCCTCCTCCTGATATTTGACCATCACCTCCGGCCGCTGCCAGTAATCGGCTGGCATGGGGTCGTTGCCAAAGCCGAAATAGCAGGGGGTGTTGATGATCAGCGGAAAATCCTCGGGGCTGGTCAGCTTTTTGTGTAAAAAGGCGTTTTCAATCTTCTGCTGGCGGCTTGCAATGTCAAAGCCGCGCCATTCCTTCAGGTACCCCACCAAATCGCCCCCTGCTGTATCGTTTTTTGATGCGTAACCGGTTACTCTCGTCCGTTGCTTCATTGTACAGGATGGAACGGACCTTGTCAACCGTCCCTGCGGGACCAGGAAGCGGGCTTCCTCCGCCTTTGGCAGTGATGGAGCAATTTTGTACTTTTTGTTATTTTTCATTGACGAAATGGGATAAACTGAGTACACTGTAGCTAGTCACATTGTTAATAAAATATCAATCCCGGACTGTAAAGGAGATGGGCGCGTGAAAAAAGCCGTTGACAACGGATATGCCATGACGCCCCGCATGGAAAAGCAGATCGAAAAGCTTGCCACGCGGTACAAAAACCAGCCGGAACAACTGATGCGGATCCTCCTGGACATCCAAAAGACCGCGTCCAACGCAATCCCCAGGGATGTGGCGGTGGTCGTCAGCCGGGTCACAGGCATACCCGAGGCCAAGCTATACGGCTTCATCAGCTTCTACGCCATGTTCGCGCCGGAACCCCGGGGCCAGTACGTGGTGCGCATGTGCAAAAGCGCCCCGTGCCATGTATGCGGGGCCACAACCGTGATGGAGGCCATCGTGCGGACCCTGGGCATCCAGCCGGGAGAAACCACCAAGGACGGCCGGTTCACCCTGGAATACTGCCAGTGCCTGGGGGTTTGCGAATCCTCCCCGGCCATTCTGGTCAATGACAAGGTATACCGGAACCTGACGCCGGGGCGGGCCGCCACGCTGATGGAGGACTATCAGAGAGGGGATGTGCGCTAGATGCTGACTCAAACACGGATCGTGCTGCGCAACGTGGACAGGATCAGCCCCGCCAGCGTGGAGGATTACCGGTCCATGGGGGGCTATGAATCGCTGCGCAAGGTATTGTCCATGGCTCCCGGAGATGTGATCGCGGAAATGAAGCTGTCCGGCCTTCGGGGCCGGGGCGGCGCGGGCTTCCCCCTGTGGAAGAAATGGGATATCGTGGCCCGTGCCCCGGGAGACCAGAAATACGTCATCTGCAACGCCGACGAGGGAGAGCCGGGCACCAACAAGGACCGGGTGATCCTGTCCGGGGACCCCCACAGCATCCTGGAGGGCATGGCCATCGCCGCCTATACCGTGGGGGCCAATATGGGCTTTCTGTATCTGCGGTACGAGTATCCCTACCTGTTCCCCATCCTGGAGCAGGCCATCGGAAACGCCCGGCGCATGGGCTATCTGGGCAAGGGCATCCTGGGCTCCTCCTTCAGCTTTGACGTGAAGGTGGTCTCCGGCGGGGGGGCCTATGTCTGCGGCGAGGAAACGGCTTTGATCGAATCCATCGAGGGGCGGCGGGGCGAGCCCCGGTTCAAGCCCCCCTACCCCGGCGTTTCCGGCCTGTACGGCAAGCCCACTGTGGTCAATAACGTGGAGACCCTGGCCAATGTTCCGGTCATCATCGAGCGGGGCGGGGATTGGTTCAGCCAGATCGGCGTGCCCCACTGCACAGGCACCAAGGTATTCACCCTTTGCGGCAATATCGCCCAAAAGGGTGTTTTTGAATACCCCATGGGCACGAACCTCCGGGACATCTTCCAAGCCCACGGCGGTGTCAAGGACAACAAGGACCTGCGGGGCTTCATGCTGGGCGGCCAGTCTGGAAACCTGATCAACGCCGGCCAGATCGACCTGCCCATGGACATCGACAGCTGCCAGCAGGCGGAATCGGTGCTGGGCACCGGCACCATTATGGTGATCGACGACTACCACGAGATTTTGGACATTGTGGAAAATATCATGTCCTTTTTCATCGAGGAAAGCTGCGGCAAGTGCACCCCCTGCCGGGAGGGCAACATCCGCATCCACGAGATCATCCGGCGCATCAACTCCGGCCAGGGGCACATGGAGGATTTGACCTTGCTGGAGGACCTGGCCTCCACCATGAACGTGGCCTGCCTGTGCGGCCTGGGCCAGAACTCCTCGGTGGCGGTCATCACCAGTTTGCACAACTTCCGGGACGTGTACCTAAAGGCCATCGAAAGGGGGCAGAGAGCGTGATCCATTTGACCATTGACGGCCTGCCCGTGGAGGCGGCGGAAGGAAGCACCATCCTGGACGCCGCCAAGCGGCTGGATATCCATATCCCCACCCTGTGCTACCATCCCGACCAAAATGTCAAGGCCAACTGCCGCATCTGCCTGGTGGAGATCGAGGGGACCAAGCTTCTGGCCCCGGCCTGCGCCTATCCCGTCAGCGAGGGGATGGTGGTGCGCACCCATTCCCCCAAGGCAAGGCGGGCCCGCCGGAACATCCTGGAGCTGATTCTGGCCCGCCATGCCCAGGACTGCCTCCACTGCGACAGGTCCGGCACCTGCGAGCTCCAGGCGGTGGCCGAGGAAATGCACTTTGTGAAAATCCCCCGGTATCCTTTCGTGGTACGGTCCCAGGAGCGGGACGACTCCTCCCCCTCCATCCTGCGGAATGCCGCCAAGTGCATTGCCTGCGGCCGGTGCGAATACGCCTGCAGCGAGATTCAGACGGTCCACGCCCTGTCCAAGGTGAACCGGGGCTTTGAGGTGCAATTCCGGCCCGCTTACGGCAGGCCCCTGGCGGAAAGCCTGTGCGTCAACTGCGGCCAGTGCGTTCAGGCATGTCCCGTGGGCGCGCTGACCATCCACGATGATACCCAGATGATCTGGCATACCTTCGCAAACAAGGAAAAGCTGGTGGTGGCCCAGGTGGCCCCGGCGGTGCGCATCACCTTGGCGGAGGCGCTGGGAGAGCCGCCGGGCAGCATCAGCACGGGCAGGCTGGTCACCGCCATGAAGCAGGTGGGCTTCCATCAGGTATTTGATACGGACTTTACGGCGGATCTGACCATCATGGAGGAAGGAACGGAGCTGCTGGGCCGCCTGCAAAACGGCGGCGTGCTGCCCATGATCACCTCCTGCAGCCCGGGCTGGATTAAATTCTGCGAAACCTTCTACCCCGAGTTCCTGCCGAACCTCTCCACCTGCAAATCCCCCCAGGCCATGTTTGGCGCGCTGCTAAAGACCTACTACGCCCAGAAGCTCGGAAAAGCCCCCCAGGATATCCTCAGCGTATCCGTCATGCCCTGCACAGCCAAGAAATTCGAGGCCCAGCGGCCGGAACTTGGGCGGGACGGATACCGGGACGTGGACGTGGTGATCACCGTCCAGGAGCTGGCCCGGATGATCCGCAGCGCCGGCATCCGGTTCGCCACCTTGCCGGATAAAGACTTTGACGCGCCCTTTGGCCTTGGCACCGGAGCCGGGGAAATTTTTGGGGCCACCGGCGGCGTCATGGAGGCGGCCCTGCGCACGGTATACGAGCTGGTAACCCAAAAGCCGCTGGAGCAGCTGGATTTCCAGGCCCTCCGGGGCTTTGAGGGCATCAAGGAGGCCTCCGTCACCCTGGAGGGCCTCACGGTGAAGGTGGCGGTGGCCCATGGCCTGGGCAACGCCCGAAGGCTGATGGAGCTGGTAAAGGCGGGGAAGGCGGAATACCACTTTATCGAGATCATGTCCTGCCCGGGCGGCTGCATCGGCGGCGGCGGAAACCCCGTAAAGAACTGGCATACCATGGGGCCCCGGCTGGAGGCCGTGTACTCCGTGGACGAGAGCCTGCCCCTGCGCAAATCCCACGACAACCCGGCGGTCAATGCCCTGTACCAGGAGTTTCTGGGATCGCCCAACAGCCACAAGGCCCACCAGCTGCTGCATACCGCCTATGTGGACCGGAGCGCCCTGTTGCGCTAGTACGGCGCGGCAGAGCCACGGGCCGCTGGATCAGTCCCACGCCCTATTACAAGGATCGGCCTGTGAAGGTACCCGGCTTTGGGTACCTCCACAGGCCGTTTTTCATCTTCTATACATCTCCGCTTTATCATGATAATACGTTAAAACGTTACCTTGACATCTGGATAAACCTGTGCTATGCTTCCCCGCAAGGAGCTGATGCCGATGAACCCGCTGGAGGATATTTTGAAGCCGGAGGAGCGCGTGACCCTTTCCCTTCGCGGCCTGTACGAGCGCCACGGGTATCAGAAATACCGGATGGGCAAGTTCGAGGAATACGGGCTGTACCTGGAAAACAAGAATTTTCTGGGCGCGAAATCCATCATCACCTTCAACGACGCGGACGGGCGGCTTTTGGCCCTCAAGCCGGACGTGACGCTGTCCATCGCCAAGAACACCCACGCCACCCGCTCCTCCAGCGAGAAGTTCTACTATCTGGAGAACGTCTACCGGCAGGACCGCCACAGCGGCGCGTACCGGGAGATCAGCCAGCTGGGGCTGGAGTATATTGGCCGGCTTACCGATTACGCCGAGGCCGAGGTGCTGACCCTGGCGGTCCAGACGCTGATGCAAATCTCCCCCGCCTGCAAGCTGCAGCTGTCTCACGCGGGTTTCGTGCAGTCGCTGCTGGACAGCCTGACGGTGGACGAGGGGGCGCGGCGGGCGCTGACCGATTTGATCCGGCGGAAGGACTTTGATGGCTTGCACGAGGCCGCCCTGAAGGCGGGCGTGGCCCCCGCTGCGGGGTCCCTTCTGGCGGGGGCCTGCCGGGTGTCCGGCCCGCTGGAGGAGGCCCTGGCCCGCGCCAAAGCGGTGGCTATCACCCCGGGTATGACCGAAGCCCTGGTGAAGCTGGAGAAGATCCGGGCGGCGCTGTCCGCCGCAGGCTGCCTGGAGGCTGTGGCGCTGGATTTCTCGCTGATGAACGATCTGGACTACTACTCGGACATCGTGTTCCGGGGCTACGTGGAGGGCCTGCCCAGGGCGGTGCTGGCGGGGGGGTGCTATACCAGCCTCATGCGCAGGTTCGGGCGTGACGTGGAGGCGGTGGGCTTCGCGCTGTACTTAAACGAGCTGACCTTTCTCTACGAGGGGGTAAAGCCCCGGGACGTGGACGTGCTGCTGCTGTACGGGGACACGGACGACCCGGCGGCGGTCCTGGGCAAGGTGGATGAGCTGATCGCCCGGGGCTTCACGGTGCGGGCCGAGGCAGCGCCGCCCCAATCCCGGCGCTATGGCCGGGCGATGACGAT
>JARKQO010000378.1 GCA_029974855.1 Eubacteriales bacterium | reverse complement strand
GCGGCCTTCCGCGTCCAGGGCGTCCACCATCTCCTGCCCGGCCATCACGGTTTCGTCCTTCTTGTCCCCGGTGTGGGGGGGCTTCAGGCGGAAATAGCTGTTCATCCAGTGGGCGATGCCCGCCAGGCCGCTGTGGCTGTCCACCGCCACGGAGGCGGGCCGGTTCAGCAAAACGGTGGTGTCGAAGATGTTGTAAATCTCCTCGTCCTTGAGCATGCCGTCGGCGTGTATGCCAGCCCGGGTCACGTTGAAATGGCGGCCCACAAAGGGCTGGCGGGGGCTGATTTCAATGCCGATCTCCCGCTCCATGTACTCGGCGATTTCCGTGATGGCGGTCAGGTCCATGCCGCCGGTTTCCCCCCGCAGGGCCTGGTACTCCACGGCCATGGCCTCCAGAGGGCAGTTGCCCGTGCGCTCGCCGATGCCCAGCAAGGAGCAGTTGACGCTGGAGCAGCCGTAGAGCCAGGCGGTGCCCGCGTTGGCCACCACTTTGTAAAAATCGTTATGGCCGTGCCACTCCAGCTGCTCGCTGGGGATTTGGGCATAGTGGTTCAGGCCGTAGATGATCCCGGGAACGCTGCGGGGCAGCGCCGCCCCGGGGTAGCTGATGCCGTAGCCCATGGTGTCGCAGGCCCGGACCTTGATGGGAAGACCGCTTTCCATAGACAGCTTCATGAGCTGCTCCGCAAAGGGAAGCACAAAGCCGTAGAAATCCGCCCGGGTGATGTCCTCCAAGTGGCAGCGAGGGATGATGCCCATTTCCAGGGCAGCCTTGACGATGCCCAGGTACTGCTCCATGGCCTGGCCCCGGGTCATGCGCATCTTTTTGAAGATGTGGTAGTCGCTGCAGGACACCAGGATGCCGGTTTCCTTCACCCCGGCGGCCTTCACCAGCTCAAAGTCCTTCGGGTTTGCCCGGATCCAGGTGGTGATCTCCGGGAAGGGCAGGCCCAAAGCCTGGCAGCGCTCCAGGGCCTCCCGGTCCTTGGGGGTGTACAGGAAGAACTCGCTTTGCCGCACCAAACCGCCCGGGCCGCCCAAGCGGGACATCAGCTGGAAGAGATGCTCAATTTGGGTTGGGGAGAAGGGGCTGACGCTCTGCTGCCCGTCCCGGAAGGTGGTGTCCGTCATCCAGATCTCGCTGGGCATGCCCATGGGCACCACCCGGTTGTTGAAGGCGATTTTGGGGATGGACTGGTAATCGAAAATCTCCCGGTACAGGTTGGGCTCTGGCACGTCCTGGAGCTCGTATTGGTAGTTGGCTTGCATCAGCAGGTTGTTTTTTTTGCTGAAGGTAATCATATGTGGTCCCCTCCTTCTCCCTGACTATTCCAGAAGCTTTACAAAGGCGGCGATGTGCTCCAGCCCTTGGGCAATCTGCTGGGCGCTGGTGGCGTAGCTCAGGCGGCAGCAGCTCTCGGACATAAACGCGTTGCCCGGCACCACGGCCACATGCTGGTTCTCCAGCAGAGCCTCCGCGAAGGCGGCGGTGTCGGCAATCACCCGGTCCCCCAGGCGCTTGCCCAGCAAAGCGGAGATGTTCATCATCACATAGAAGGCCCCGTCGGGCTTGGCGCAATGGATGCCGGGGATGGCGTTAAGCCCCTCCACCAGCAGGTCCCGCCGCTGCTCAAAGGCCTGGCGCATCTCCTGGACACAGTCCTGGGGCATGTTCAGGGCCACGGTGGCCGCGTACTGGGCGGGGGTATTGGGGGCGGAGGTGGCCTGGCTCTGGTAGTTGGTCATAGCGGCGATGACATCCTTGGGCCCGGCGGTGTAGCCGATGCGGAAGCCCGTCATGGCGTAGGTCTTGCTGACCCCGTTCACCAGCAAAGTGCGGGCCTTCACCCGGGGGGAGAGGGAGCCGATGGAGATATGCTCCTTGCCGTTATAGATCAGCTTTTCATAAATTTCATCCGAGAGGATGTAGAAGTCCTTTTCCACGCACAGCGCCGCCAGGGCCTCCAGAATCTCCCGGCCCCAGACAGTGCCGTTGGGGTTGTTGGGAGAGGTGAGGATAAAGGCCTTGGTTCGGGGGGTGACGGCGGCGGCAATCCTGGAGATGGGGGGCACAAAGCCCTCCTCCTCCCCGGCTTCCACAAACACCGGAACCCCGCCCGCCATGCGCACCATTTCCGGATAGCTCACCCAGCAGGGGGTGGGGATCAAAACCTCGTCCCCGGGGTCGCAGATGGTTTGCAAGGCGGTATATAGAGAATGCTTGGCTCCGTTGGAGACGATGATTTCATCCCGGCTGTAGGTGAGGCCATACTCCCTTTGGAGCTTTGCGATGATGGCGTCCCGCAATTCGACGGTTCCGGCCACAGGGGTGTAGCGGGTCATGCCCTTGTCCAGCGCTTCCTTCATGGCGTCCCGGATGGGGAGGGGGGTGTCAAAGTCCGGCTCTCCGGCGGCAAAGCCGATGACCTTTTCCCCGGCGGCCCGCAGGGCCTTCACCTTGGCGTCCAACGTCAGGGTGGCGGAGGGGGCGATGGCAAGACACTTTGCGGAAATACCCAAGGGCATAGGAACTCCTCCTGTTCAAGCCGCGGTGCGGCCGTGGTAAAAATGGCGGAACGAAGATTCAAACTTGCAAGTCGTGCATCCCGGAAGTTGGGCTCGCGGCGGACGGCGGACTAGTTTGCATTATATCATATTTGTTTTTGGCCGTAAAGTGCAAAAGCAGGGAATTTCAGAAATGAATCAGGAAAAATAAAAAATTGCATTTATGCGGTCCCACACCCCCCCGGCAAGGCTTGGCCCCTGGAAATGGATGGTTTCGATTCTGTTTGGGACGGGGATATGGTATGATAAGGAGGACCGGCGCGGCTGGCCAAGCCCTGCCGCGCCCCCCCACACAGGCCCCGGCCTGGAAGAGCGCCCCGCCCCTTTGGCTCCCGGGAGAAAAGGATGGAGAAACACCCTGAAAGGAGATTTCATTGAATATGAAACAAACCATGCTTCGGAGAATGGTATCCCTGGCCCTTTCCCTGCTGCTGCTGGCGGCGGTTCCCACGGCTTTGGCCCAGGCCGAGCCCCGGAAGATCAACCTCTTTGAGTATTTTGAGGGGTCCGATTTGGACCTGACCCCCTACAAGGGCAAGGCCCTGTTCCTGAACTTCTTCACGGAATGGTGCCCCTATTGCATGGAGGAGATGGACTCCATCAAAAAGGTTTTTGAGACCTATTCCCAGGACGAGCTGCAGATCATTTTGGTCCATTGCTGGGACGGTGAGGACGCCTCCAACACCGAGAGCATTAAGGAGCGCTATGGCCTGGAGGAGATGACCTTCTTTGAGGACAAAACCCTGTCCATCGCGGAGATGGTGGGCTTGCAAGGCTATCCGACCAGTATCTTTTCCGACAAGGACGGCTTTGTGACCCAAGTGAGCTACGCCCTCAGCTATGACCAGATGGCAGAGGCCATTGAGGCAATGGACGTGGCCAAGGCCGAGGCGAAGCCCGCGGAGACCGGGGCCCCGGCCACCGGCACCCCGGAGGCTGACACCCCGGAGGCCAAGCCATGATGGGCAGCCTGATCCCCCAAACGGTGGATACCTCCTTGTGGGCCATGCTGGGAGGCGGCCTGCTGGGCTTCGTATCCCCCTGTATCCTCCCCATGCTGCCGGTGTACGCCATGTACCTGCTGGGGGGCAACGCCGACGCCGGGGAGGAAAAGGCCCCCTGGATGATGGTGCTGCGCCGCTGCCTGGGGCTGGCCTCCAGCTTTATCCTGCTGTTCATGGTGATGGGCGCGGGGGCGGGGCTGCTGGGGGATGCCCTGAAGAACGCGGACCGGGGGGTACTCAACCTGGTGAGCGGCTTCTTGATGATGGTGTTCGGGCTGTGGATGCTGGGGGTATTCCATTGGAAGGGCTTTGGCCTTTCGGTGGGAGCCGGGGCCAAAGGCCCCAGAATGAACGGCTTTTGGGGCGCCTTCGCCATGGGCGTCGTGCTGGCCCTCTCCTGGACCCCCTGCCTGACGCCGCTGCTGGCCAACGCCTTGATGCTGGCGGCCACGGCCCAGGGCGCCACCATGTGGACGGGGATGCTGCAGCTGGCGGTGTTCGCGCTGGGGCTGGTGCTGCCCATGCTGGTGTTTATGCTGCTGTACCAGTGGCTCAAGGGGGCCATGGGCTGGCTGCGGAAGAACCAGGGGCTCCTGCGGCGCATCGGCGGCGGGCTGATGGTGGCCTATGGGCTGTACATGGTCCTTTCCACGCTGCTGTAAGGGCGCAGGGGATAGATGCGAAGCCATAGGAAAGCCATGGAAGCCAGGGAGGCCATCGTAAAGCTGGCAAAATAAGGGAAGAATCCCACCCGGGGGTTCGTTGAATGGGCAGGAAGCGATCCTGTCCATTTTTGCTTTTGGATACAAAAATACTGGCGGCGCAAAGCGCCGCCAGAGGCGGGTCCAGGGCCTTCGGCCCTGGTCAGGCTGCCCGGAAGATACAGCAGGTCAGCACCCCGTCGCTCATGAAGAAGTTGAAGCGGATGGCATAGGGCAAGGTGTT